>JAUNBR010000127.1 GCA_030527015.1 Planctomycetia bacterium | reverse complement strand
TTAAACGGACATTTTACCCAAAAACGGAATCCACAGAAATGTGCGTGAGTTTTGGAAGATCATTAAAACTCTGCCTTTTCTGTGTTTTCTCTTCTCGATGACTCTTCTTACGTTTTTTAGAATCTGGCGGTTCCAGTTTATATTTTATAAACTTATGAATACAGATGTGGTTTTCAGAAAAAGAGAATGTGCAGATGAGATTCATTTTTTGCACTTTTTACTTTTTAGATTTTTTTTACAAATTATTTTATTATATCCGATACACTCTAAATTTCCGCTTCCTCGGCATTTTGTTTCACTGAAAATGTCTGCTTTCAGAGCCGCACAAAACGGAAATTTAAAGTGGAACCAGGATATAAAAATAGGTAAAACGCCGTTTTAAACGGACATTTTACCCAAAAACGGAATCCACAGAAATGTGCGTGAGTTTTGGGAAGATCGTTAAAACTCTGCCTTTTCTGTGTTTTCTCTTCTCGATGACTCTTTTTACGTTTTTTAGAATCGGATGGTTCAATTTAAAATGTAAATTTTATCTGCTCCGGCAGTCGCTGGAGAATGTTCAGAAAAAACGGAACCAACAAAAACGATTTTCAGAGAGACGCGGAGATCCGTGGGTTTACGGAGGTGTTCTCCCCTGTGGACGAAAATTTATTTTCATGGTATACTCTGGATCTTACTTTATACCAGCTCTGCTCTAAATTTCCGTTTTGTGCGGCTCTGAGCGCAGGCATTTTTAGCGAAGCAAAATGCCGGGGAAGCGGAATTTTATTATGCATCGGATTTAGAAAATTTAGAAAAAGATGAAGAAGGAGTTTTTCGCGGATGGAAATGAAAGAATTAGTTGCGCTGTGTAAAAAACGTGGTTTCCTTTTTCAGTCGAGCGAAATTTATGGCGGGCTGAACGGTTTTTGGGATTATGGTCCGCTGGGAGTGGAGTTAAAACGAAATGTCAAAAACGCCTGGTGGGAAGATATGGTTTCCACGCATAATGAGCAAAAACAGCAGCCGGGCGCGCCGTCCACATATGAAATGACCGGTCTGGACTGCACGATCATTATGCATCCGCAGGTATGGAAATGTTCGGGCCATTACGATCTTTTCCATGATTTCATGGTGGACTGTACGGAATCGAAACGGCGTTATCGGTACGACCAGCTTCGGGGACGCTGGGTGGAAGCGAAAGGACAGCGTGTTTTTATCTTGGGGGATCCTGCCTGCGAAAACTGGGACGAAACGATTCATGCCCGAGCGATGAAATTTTTTAATCTTCGTGCGAAAGATGTTTCCGAATTAAAATTTGACGAACATTTACTTTCCCTGGAAGCATTAAATCATGATTTTACGCAAGTTTTGGCACCGGAAGCGAAACATCTGGGAACATTAACCCCGCCGCGTGAGTTTAATCTGATGTTTAAGACGATCGTCGGCGCACTGGGCTCAGAAGAAGACGCCGCGTTTCTGCGTCCGGAGACCGCGCAGGGAATCTTTGTAAATTTCAAAAATGTTCTGGACAGCACTCGGGTACGCATTCCCTTCGGAATCGCGCAGCAGGGAAAAAGTTTCCGAAATGAGATCACACCCAGGAATTTCACATTCCGGTCCCGTGAATTCGAACAGATGGAAATCGAGTTTTTCTGTCATCCCGAAACTTCCCGGGCATGGTACGAATTCTGGCGAAATTACCGATACTCCTGGTACGAAAAGATGGGCCTTTCCAGCGATAAATTACGCCTGAGAGAACATGACGCGCAGGAACTGAGCCATTATTCCGTGGGCACCGCGGATATCGAGTATGCATTTCCATTTTTGCCCGAGGGAGAATTCGGGGAACTGGAAGGAATCGCGCATCGTGGGGATTTCGATTTACGCAGTCACGCGGAGGGAAAACTGATAAATCGAAACGGGAAACTGGAAGTGGAACTAAACGAAAACGGAAAACCGAAGCACCGCGGCAGCGGAAAAGATATGTCGTATTTTGACGATCAGACTCGGGAACGATTTATCCCTCACGTAATAGAACCGTCGGCCGGTGCGGACCGTGCGACGCTCGCGTTTCTGTGCGAAGCATACCATGAAGATGAGGTCCCCGACGAAAATGGGAACATGACGAAACGCATTTCTTTGCGCTTTCACCCACGCCTGGCACCAATAAAAGCCGCGATTTTTCCGCTGGTAAAAAAAGACGGAATGCCGGAAATCGCATGTAAAATTTATGACGAATTCAAAAAACATATGCCCACCTTTTACGATGAAAAAGGGGCCATCGGCCGCCGTTATCGGCGTCAGGACGAAATCGGCACTCCATTTTGTATTACCGTGGACAGCCAAACACTCACCGACGGAACCGTCACACTCCGTGACCGAGACACACTCCAGCAGTCGAGAATTCCCGCAGAAAACCTTCTGTCTGAAATTCAAAATAAGCTAAAATAAAATACACCCGACGCACGATAAAACCCCAGCTTCTCCGACATTTTTACTTCACTAAAAAACGCCTGCCGTCAGAATCTCTCAAAACGAAAACTTAACAGAAAAAATCCTCATACACCCGACGCACGATAAAACCCAGCTTCTCCGACATTTTTACTTCACTAAAAAACGCCTGCCGTCAGAATCTCT
>JAUNBR010000087.1 GCA_030527015.1 Planctomycetia bacterium | reverse complement strand
TATCGTGCAAATTTTGACAAAACTTTTGCGAAATTTTAAATTGGAATGAGTATACACCGAAGAATAAAAAAATACGCGACTACTTTTCTTTCACGGGGAAGATTTCCAGCTGAAGAATTTTTCCCGAAACCTTCTCCACCGAAATTTCCACTCCATACAGATTTTTATCGCCGACAAGTATTTCATTTTTCTGCATTTTTTGGGAAAGAAAAATCACCGTCGGGAAACGAAATTCCCCCACCGCGTTTTCACCTTTCTGAGAAACAAAAGAGGAAGAAAAAAGAAATTTTCGCCATTCATACTCACCATTACGCCGATTTATCGCGGTCAGATAAAATTCCGGAGGGCTGACCTGACGGATCATGGGAATATATACCCGATTTTCATCTGCCAGAGGATTTCCAGCAAAAGACCATTCCGAAGATTCAGGGCGTTTTATCCAAAGAAGTCTTCCCTCTGCATTCATATCCAGCGACACAAGATACCCCTGCGGACGTTCACTTCTCTGACGCTCCGGCCAGCCTGAAACCGCAGTTCCCATTCTTACATAAAGAGTTTTTGTTTTTGGAAAATAAAAAATATGTTCAGGAAAAGTGAGTTTCTCTCTTCGTGAAATGGAAGAAGGGCCAGCACCAGAAATCATATCAGTTTCAGAAAAAATATCACGACCATATGTTACCACCTGTGCATCCGCGGGAAGAAGCGTGTGCCATAATTCCTGTGGCATCTCGGAACGATAAATTTCTCTCCCACGGCGGTCAAAAATTTGTGTCTGAGTACACACAAAAGATGAAATTTCTTCATTTACTTTCCCCTCTTCTATAATTTTTTTATGCGCGGAAGAAGGATTTTCTATTTCCCAATTTTTTTGTTCTGCCATAATATTTGGCTCTGTGGAAACTTCAGAAAACTGATTTTTACTGGTGGGCAGACATATTTTATAAAACGCGCTCAGTCCATTTATTCCAGAATGAAAACGTTCCCATTTTTCCTGCAGCAGAAGGAAAAGATCTGGCGAAAGCTCTGCCTGATGTGCATCCAGCCATTTTTTACAAAAAACGGAAACCGGGATAAATGTTCCCTCTGTAATTTCTTTCGAGGTATGAATTTCTTCTTGAAAATTTTCCTGAATTAATCGGTTACCATTTATTACCAGCACATGTTCAAAATTTCGCTTAATCTCCACGTCATCTTTATTTTTTAATGCTTTATTAAGAGAAGAAAGAGAAGAATGTTCCTCCGGATGAATAATATCCGGGCGAATATTCCTTAATACATGATATATCTGAAAATTCGGTTCATCTCTCGTTTCACCCGAACAGAGTTTTTTTTCAGACAGCATGAGCAGTATTAAAAAAATATATAAAAATCTCCACATATACTTCCTTTTCAGAAAGAATTATCATCATCAAAAATTATCACTCACTCTTTTATACCTGATGCACTATAAATTTTCACTTCCTCGGCATTTAGCTTCACTGAAAATGCCAGTTTTCAGAGCCGCAAAAAACTGAAATTTAAACTATAAATCCTGGTTCTTATCTAAAGATTCTCCTTTAAATTTCCATTTTATTCGGACCTGAATGCAGTTTTTTCAGTAATGCAAAAATGCAGAGGAAACGGAATTTTATAGTGTATCATGTATAAATACAGATTTTGGGTTACAGAAAATTTAAAGTAGAGCCTGAGCGTGAACTCCTTAAAGTTTCATTTATTCTGTTTTCGGTATGCGTCCAGAAACACATGAATCGTATTCATCGTCTGCGGATTTTGTAAAATAATAAAACATCGGCTGGGAACATCAAAACGAATTACCCCCATGCCTCCCTGACCTTTCCATGAAGAGGGATAAATTTCATTTCTCATATCTTCTATAAAAGTACTGGCTGCGGCCGAATTCTGAAGAATATCTCCCACAGGCAAAAACTCCACGAAATACGTCTTTAATGTTTTTTCACGCGTCGTCACCATAAAGGTATCCGCAGAGACAGGATAATAATACAGAACAGAAAATCGCCGAAGCATTTCCTTTATGGCTTCCTCAAAAGGCATTTCCAGAAAATCAAAATTCACTGGCATTTCCAGAATATTTTGTGGCATTTTTAGTTTACCGTCATACCCCGGCACATCTGCATCTAAAATAACTTCGGATGCAGGCACCTGCTGGATCACCTTTTCATCCAAAATAATTTTTGCGCCCGCCTCTTTTGCTGCGTAAGCCAGCGCTTCCCGTAAAGGCATATTTCCTGCAAGATTACAGGTAATCGGTGTCCTGCGAATTTTTTTCGACTGTTCCCATAAGGTCTGAACCGTAATATCATCCGCTATCATTTTCACTCGCCGCGAAAGTGCCATTCCTTCTTTCTCTGTATCCAATAACTGCATATTTCTCGCCAGACGCAGACGCTGGCAAAAAAGCTCCGCCTCTTCCGCCACCTGAGGATACTGCTGCTGAATCTCCAGTTTACCACCAGAAAGAATTTCGATTTTTCCCAGACCTCCATTTTCCACCCAAGATGCTGGTTTCACAAAAAGTTTCAGATAATTCGCCATTTCCTGGCCGCTCATCTGTCCTGAATTCGTTCGTCGGCCTGTATACACCAAGTCATTTACTAAAATCTGATATTTCTGTAAACCTTCACCATTCAGAGCCGCTTCCTGCGCCAGTTCCATTACTTCACGACCAACAATTCTTAAACCTTTTCCATGTGAAATATATCCCAGATTAAATTCCTGTAACGATGACTCTAAAATATCACGTAAACTTACATTTTGCATCGAAAAATTAACTGGCGAGGACGCTAAAATTCCAATATTTTTTAACTCACGCCAGTCTGGCTTACAGGAAATACTCCCGGCCTGGGAAATCATTTTCAGAACAGAAGAAAGAGGAGTCGAGTTGGCCTCAAATTTTAAAATCGGGAAATCCAGCTTTACCACCATATCTTCTGGAAGATGTTCTCCCACCGCTGGGGCCTGTAAAATAATAATGTTTTCAGATGGAAATTCCTCTTTCTGTTCTTCTCCTCCAGTTTTCACATCTTTCGGTGTAATTTCATATTTCGTCGAAAATTCGCCCGGCATCTGCCCTAAAACCTCATCCATAAAAGAAGAGGTAAAACCGGCCTCTTCTGGCCGCGAACTAAACGCTGCGCTGCCACGGGGCTTATCTTTTTTATCCTCCTGAGTAACTTCTTTTTCAGAATTATTCTCGTTTATCGTAGCGCTTCCATCCAAAAAAGAGGAGGCTTCACGCTCTGATTCTTTTTGTGAAATATTATCTTCCGATAAAATGTTTAACTCATTTAATTTTTTTTGGTCTTTCTCCTGATACACTCCACGCACCAGGTCACTCTCAAATAATGAAGATTCCGATTCTAAAAAATCCTCTTTCCCCAATTTTTCATATTCCGAATCTTTACCCGGGAAACCTTCTGCCTCCCGAACACCTTCCGAAAATTTTCCTGAAACCGCTTCGTGAACCTCTTCTTCTTTTTCAGTTTTTCCCTTTCCTTCTGTTCCTTTTTCTGAATTACTTACCGAATCATTATCCGCGCCGAGTTCCACATCCTGCGAAAATGTCTCCCCCATCTCGATTCGCGCAATTTCTTTTTCTGCTGCTGATGGTCCGCCAGAAAATATTTGTCTCCAGAGTATTCCTATAAGTAACAAAAAAACAAAAATTCCGATTCCCACCGCCACCATTCTTATAAAGAGCTCTGCAGGTGTCAACAAAGCACGATTATCTAATAATTCATCCAGCTCATCTATTTCCGGCAAAAGCTCTTCTTTCTTTATCCCACGCACTTCATCAGGCGATTTCTGATTTTCTTTCATCAGGAGAGGTCCTGGCAGGTTCTTTTTTTTAATGCCCGACGCTCCGCCCTCAGCCATACGTCTTTCGGTTTTTCCGTCAGAATTTTTATCAGACATCTTTTCCGGTACCGAAGGAGCCCTCAACTTATCCGGAAATGACGTGTCTGCCGGAAAAACATCACCATCCTTCTTTTCACATCCATTACCTTTCTCTGGATTATCCGAAAAACTCTCCTGCGTTTCCTCAAAAGAAGATTCTTGTATCTGAGAATAATTATCCAAAACACTCGAAACACCAGCACTTACGGCACGTGAATCCTCCGGAAATTCAGAAACTTCTAAATTTTCAGAAGGGACAGGAACATCACCACCAGAACCCGGCATAAAATGTGATGCCTGATCCGGAACATTCCTTTCTGGCTCCGTTCTGCTGACAAAAACCATACTTTTACATTTCGGGCAAGCCACGATCTGCCCTATAAGATTCTCATTATGAATCCCCAGCCGCGCTTCACATGTGGTGCATATAACATAAAAAAGAGGTTTCGTCATTCTTCTTTTTTCCTTTTTTCACTCCAGTAAAACATAATTTTACCTTTATTTACACTCGATGCACAATAAATTTCCACTTCTTCTGTCCACTAATAAACAGGCATTCCATGTTTCACTAAAATGGTGTTTTCAGAACCTCACAAAACGAAAATTTAATGGAAGACCAGTATAAATCATAATTCCATTTCATTCGGAAAATTCATTATTCCACTTTATATGACACTCTGCTTACATTTCCATTTTATGAAACACTGAAAACAGCATTTTCATACCCGATGCATGATAAGGTTTCGTTTCTCCAACATTTTATACTCGACACACTATAAAATTCCGCTTCTTCAGAAGCATGTTACGGACTCCCAAAATACCATAAAAACAAAAAATTTCACCATGTATCGAGCATATAACAAGAACCATCAGAGAAAAAATTAAAGCATATGCTCTAAAAGTTCCGTCACCAATTTTTCATCGTATTCAGGCATTCCCCATGTGGGAGCACAAAACGTAATATTTTCGCGCAGCGAAGGAATATCTTCACGCGAAAGTCCTATTTCCGCCAGCGTCACAGGAGCTCCTATTTTTCTGCACCACGTCCGAAACAAAACAGCTGCTTTTTGCGCCGCTTCTTTCGGACAAGATATATCTTCTCTAAACACGTTTCGACAAAATTTTGCCAGTTTTCGCTGATATTTATCCGCCATCACCTCCATCCACGCTGGCGTTACCACAGACAGCGAAGCTCCGTGGGCCGTATCATAAAGACAGCTCATACTGTGTCCCAACATATGACACGGATAACCATAATTACCCAGTCCCAGCAGAGGAACTCCATTCCATGCAAGAGTACTTCCCCACATCATGGCTGCGCGTGCCTGATAATCTTTTGGATTCTCCACACATGTCAGAACCGCATCCATCACAGCACGCATAACCCCTTCCACATAACCATCCTGAATCGTACAGTACGGATCATCATTCGTCAAATATCCCTCCAACATATGGGAAATAATATCCACTCCCGCATACGCCGTATACTGTTTTCCTAGCGTAAAAGTAACACATGGATCCAGATATGAAACTTTAGGATGCAGCGGCTGAACGACGATTCCTAATTTCTCTTTCGTTTCCTCATTCGTGATCACAGCCCCCCCATTCATTTCCGTTCCTGTCGCGGCCACCGTCAAGACATCCAGCACAGGTAGCGCCGTTTTCACTGTTTCTTTCCCTGAATAAAAATCCCAGAAATCATGCGCCACACATGCACCCGCAGAAATCGCTTTCGATTCATCTATTACACTGCCCCCTCCGACTGCGACGATCATGTCACACCCTTCCTGCTTCGCCAGCTTAATTCCCTCTCGTGTATGACTGGCCACAGGATTCGCTTTCACGCCAGAAAATACCACATACTCCACACCTGCTGCATCCAGAGAATCTGTAACCTGTTTCAAGATTCCATTCCTCACCACACTCCCCTGACCATACACTAAAAGAGCTTTTTTCCCATACTGCGCGGCATCTTTACCTATTTTCTGTATACAGCCCTCACCAAATTCGATTCTTACCGGATTAAAATATGTAAAATTTTGCATAACCTTCTCCACTTAATCTAAATATCTGTTTCTATACTAGTTCCAATTTAAAATTTCGTTTTGTGCGGCTCTAAAAGCAGGCTTTTTCAGCGAAGCAAAAAAGCCGGGGAAGCGAAATTTTATAATGTATCGGGTATATATATATTAGCTTTTTACTTTAAATTTTCATTTCATGTTTCACTAAAAACAAAACATTTTTCGTGAAATATACCGGTTCCACTTTAAATTTCCATTTTATGCGGCTCTGAAAGCAGACATTTTCAGCGAAGCAAAATGCCATGAAAGTGGAAATTTATAGTGTATCGGATATATGAATTTCTCTTTTATTATAAGTCCATTCTCCCAGTATTTCATTATCATACACCCGACAGACTTTTATTTTCAGTTTATCACCTGTAACACGCCCCTCTATTACCGTGGCATGTTTTATATCCGGTGCACCGCCAACAACTTGTGCCCAGCTGCGGCCATCTTCCGCCGGATGATAAGAATACTTATGCATATGCCCCACAATAACCACCTGTACGCCATGCTTCGTCAGTACCGGACCCCATAACTGATTACTCGGACGGTGCCAGTACGCGAATCCCTCCAAAAGATCTCCAGGATTCGCATTTTCCTTCGTGGGATGCAGCGGAATATGACAAAAAGCCACCACATACGGCGCAGACGCAATTTCCGGTTTTTGGAGCACTTCCTCAAGCCATTCTGCCTGTAACCGCCGATATGGTTCAAAATTTGCCATTCCCTTAAACACAGGATGACGATCTGGTTTATCCTCGCCTGTATCCAGACCAATTAACGCCAATTCACCCTGACGAATCGCAAAATTTCGACCAAGTTTCCAATATTTTTCACTTTTTTCCACCGGAAGCCTATTTATAAGCACTTTTTCCAGATTCCTCACCCACGCTCCACGATAATCATGATTCCCTGGAACAAAAAGCACAGGCCGACGCACCGCATACTCCGTCTGACCCGGATACAGTAATGTACGTACCGCATAATCCTCCGAATACATTTCTCCCAAATCCCCATTCCAAATCGTGACCGCCGCATCCATCTCCTTTAACTTTTTGTCCAGTGCCTGAAATGTAATATAATTCGCATGGGTATCATTTATTACCGCGAACGACGATTCAGCACCCTTTCCTGATGTCACAAAAGAATAAATCGGACTTAACTGAACTGCTCCTGTCTTTATCTGATAAGCATTCGGATACTCCACAGAAAATGTGCCCGTCCTATAAAAATATTTTGTCCCCGGCGCCAGACCTTCCATCTGCACCGACAAAACTCTTTCTTCGATACTCGCTAAAGGCCAGACTCCCGTATAAAATTTCTGAACACCTTCTACCGAAAATTCCGGATTTCTCGCATCTTCCCCTTTTACCTCAGCCAATTTTTCTTCATCCGTGGAAACAAGAACAAAACCGCTGGCCAGCACTTTCACTCCCCACGCCACTCCCATGGAGGTTTCCGCCGCAGTCTGTAACACCGGAGGAGTATCTGTAATCCCCTCTTCCTTCGTGCCCTCCCCTTTTTTCTCATTCTCATCACCATCCGATTTAACTTCAGCAGCCACATTTTCACCAGATAATGGAATTATCACAGAAGCAGCCAAAGTTCCTGCCATAAAATTACGGCGATTTACAATTTTCATTTTACCCTCATATTTTTATCATAAATTTTTCATACCAGATGCACGATAAATTTCCACTTTTCAAGCATTTTTACTTCGCTGAAAATGCCTGCCTTAAGAACCGCACAAAACGGAAATTTAAAGTAAAAGCAGAATTATTTCCATACTTTTGAAAACGCCAACATAAAATACAAAATTCCTCCCTCCGGTATGTACAGCTTCCCTATTAATAATTATTATAATAGATATTTCCATTCAGCGCAACTCAGAATATCATTTTTTTACATGTTTCGATTTTTAAAAAATTGATATTTACGCCCACATTTTTTAAAAATTGATATTTACGCCCACACAAAAATCTGCTATATTCCTCATAATCGTTATCGTAAACAAATTCTGACCGTGAAATATTTACCCCGACCACTCGATTTTCTGAATTTATGACACCAATAAGTTTTTTGTGCCATTATTTTGTTTCCCATAATATCTGTTTTTATTACATCACCGTTTCCTGATTTTTCATTAAATTTTAGTTTCGTACGATCTCCTGTAATTCAGATATTTTTTAGTGAAGCAAAAAAAATGAAACCAAGAATTTATAACATATCGGACATAAACCAGATTTTTTTTCGATAATACTAAATCAGTGGAAATAAAATTATAGTGCGCCGGGAAAACACAAAGAAAGGATAAAAAAATGAATTTTTTTGACTGGATTCGCCAGGGTGTGAAACGTTCTGTTTTAGAGGGCGTGGCAGACGCTGTAAACCACATGGGTACACCTGTAGAACAGGACAAAATTCGTGAGCATCTTTTGAATTATGTTACACCAGATAATCAGGTTTCCGGTGTAATCGAGGCAGATTCCGCAAAACGTCCGGTGCTGCGAAAACGACTCGGCCGTGGAATTACTCTCGATTCTGTAAACAAAGAAGAATAACTGAAATTTTACCTTATATACTGCTCTTCCTTTAAATTTTTGTTTTCTGTGGCTCTGAAAGCATCATACATTTTCAGCGAAGCAAAATGCCGGGGAAGTGGAAATTTATCGTATATTGGACATAAACCATACTTTTTATGTTGGCTCAGCTTAAATTCTCTTCTGCAGACCTGAAAACAATTTTTGTATCAAAAAATAATTGGAATGTGAACATTTTATGGCTTACACCTTATTTTCCTTTCCTGTTTTTTTGCCTTATGAAAAATTCCTACACTCTTCTCTGCACGAAAATTAAATTTAACATAAGACGGCAAAAAAGATTTCAGAAAATATTCGTTTTTTAAGTGCTCCCAAAAAGGCATTTCACTTTACTGAAATGCCTTTTCGTATTCAGAAATTATTGTACTCAGAATTCGGATGCTGGCTCCTCTTTTTTATACTCTGGTTTCATTTTTATACTGATTCTCCTTTAAATTTCCGTTTTCTGCGGTTCTGAAAACATGCATTTTCAGCGAAACAAAAAATGCCTGCCGGCCAAGCGAAATTTTATCGTGCGTCAGATATAAAAAGCCTTTTTGTACTCCTGCCAACAGATTTTAAGCACGCACCACAAAATGCCAGTAACACAAAAATTATACTGGTTCCACTTTAAATTTCAGTTTTTTTGCGGCTCTGAAAGCAGGCATTTTCTGCGAACCAAAATGCCGGGGAAGCGGAATTTTATAGTGTACCGGGTATATAATACATCCGGATGCATATATTACTGGTTCTCCTTTAAATTTCCGTTTTCTGCGGTTCTGAAAATATGCATTTTCAGCGGAACAAAAAATGCCTGCCGGCCTGTCGGCAGACAGAAAAAGCGAAATTTTATCGTGCATCAGGTATATAAACACTTCACGCTTTCCATTTCTCCCGCATACAGGAAAATCACGCATGGCAAATTTCCGAAATCATTACGAAGCGGCTTTTGAAGCCTTTTTGCGGCATCATAACATCCCCTGCATTTCGACTCGAGAAGACAGCAGAAGTGCCTCCATCTTTTCTGGTGATCCTTCTCTAAAAACACTCGATTTTATTATCTCCGCCAAACAAAATCCTTTTTCCTTACAAAATTTTCCTCAAGATTCCGAGGAACCACAAAACATATCCACGCAGACCGGCCATTTCAAAACTCTCGAACATTCTGACATCACAAAACGCCATCTTTCTGAACTTTCATGGCTGGTCGACATTAAAGGGCGCCGTTTCCCTTCCGGAAAAACCAAAAAAAGATGCTGGGTAAACTGGGTGACAGAAGATGATCTGATAAGCCTTACGCGCTGGGAAAATATTTTTGGTGAAAAATTTTTCGGACTTTTTGTTTTCGCTTACCTCATTACAGAAAATGTTTCCCCCCTGGAACAGTCCAGGCTCTTTTCATATCACAAAAACCATTACGCATTCCTCGGTGTACCGCTTTCCACTTACCGAACTCTCTGCCGCCGCTGCTCGCCACGGTGGAAAACCTTTACTCTGCCCGTAAAAACCTTCCGCGAACAGGCCATTCCGCTGGACGAATTATTAACCATCCAAAATCTCTAAATCTGCATCACAGACTTCTCTCACTTTCTTTCCGATATGCCAAAATTTTCATCGACATGAAATGCCAGAAAAGTGAAAAGTTTTAGTACATCAGATAAATCCCTCTCTAAACATAATGATTAGATTTCATCTGAATTTCCGCAGCACTTCCATTCTTTTCCATAAAACCGCACGCCTAAATTCATTTTTCAAAAACATGAGTTTCTGCACAGAGAACATCCGGCACCTCCGATTCTGTTTTCACATCTTTCTCTGAAATTTCCTGATGTTTTTTTACCCAAAACTTCCAAAACAGAGCAGGACGAACAAAAAATTCCATGAACGTGGAGGAAAGTAACCCACCGATCATCACCACCGCGATCGGATACAGGATCTCCCGCCCCGGCATTTCTGGATGAAACGTCAGCGGTAATAATCCCACCCCCGAAGTAAGTGCCGTCATCAGCACCGGTGCCACTCTGTCTCGTCCTGCCTGAACGAGTAAATCTTTAGACCATTTTTTTCCTTCATAACGTACCAGATGAAAATAATGATCGATCAGTAAGATTCCATTCCGTGATGCGATTCCACACAGAGAAATCATTCCCACTAAACACGGAATCGTGCGCAGCTGCCCGGTTAAATAAATAGCGGCCACCGCGCCAATTAACGCCATGGGAAGTGCCACCATCACCTGTAACGCCAGATTCACACTGTGAAACATGGTATACAGTACCAGAAAAATACCTATCAGTGATAAAACAGAAAGTAATAAAATCCGTCGAGATGCCTGCCGCTCACTCTCAAAAAGCCCTGTCAGCTGGACAGAATAATTATGCTCCGACAGTTCTTCCATGTGCGGTTCCAGCACCGCTTCTATTTCCCGAACCACATCCACCGAGCTGCGTTTCGGCGGCGAACACTGTACGATCAGCTGTCGCCGCGCTCCTTCATGCTCTATCTGACTGGGACCACGCGCATGAAAATCGATCAGGGAAGTCACCGACTCCAGAGGAATAATCCCACTACCATCAGGCAGAGTAATCGGTAAATGCCGAAACGCATCCTGATCTTCCCGCCACTCATCCGCCAGGCGAAGCATCACCCCGAACGACCGCTGCCCTTCCAGCATTTCCGTTATCACCCGTCCCTTCATGGCCAGCTCGACCGTATTATTTACATCATCAGGCGTTAATCCATAAAACGCCAGTTTATCTCGATCCAGCTCCACACGTACCTGCGGAATCTCACTCTGAATCGGAGTAATACGCACATTCCCGATTCCTTCGATCGGAGCCATCAGCTCTTTTACTCTGTTCGCCCGGCGACGCAGTTCTTCCAAATTATCTCCCTGGATTTTTACCGCAATTTTTGCATACACTCCCGACCGTAAATGCGCGATCACATGCTGCAGCGGCTGATCATAAAATGATACCGTCCCCGGAAGATTACTCGACGATATAAGATACTCCAGATCCTCACGTATCTCACTCATGGAACGCTCCGAATCCGGATCCAACAAACAAATTAACTCAGTCGTGCTCACCGGCACCACATGATCATCCAGTTCCGCACGACCTGTTTTACGCACCACGGACTGAACTCCCTCTATTTCCTGAAACTGCCCTGCCAGACGATCCGCCACCTCCGACGAAATTTTCAGCGAAGTTCCCGGCATTAAATCGACATTCGCCTGAAAAACCCCTTCATTAAACGGAGGCATAAAATCTCGCCCCAAACATAAAAAAGCCACCACCGCGATGATCGCGATTCCACACGTCCCCACGATAACCGGCCCGGAAAACCTTAAACTAAAACGAATCGCCTTTTCCGCCAAATATTTCATCGTCCGCAGCACAAAACCATCTGTGCTTTTCACATCTCGTATACCACCCACACGCTCCGCATGACTCGCCGCATGACTTACCGCATGACTCGCGGCACCCATACTTTCTTCTTCCGCTTTCTGTGAAGAAATATCTCCTTTCCCTTTTTCATTCACTTCACACACCGACACATTTCTTTCTTCCTTCAGACGCCACATATCTTTCCGCGCCATTTTTTTCGCCAGTCCAGGCAATAAAATTGAAACCAGTGCAGGCGTAACCGTCAGAGAAATCAGAAGTGAAGAAAGAATGGAAAAAATATATGCCAGTCCCAGAGGAATAAATAAACGTCCTTCGATTCCCGAAAGAAAAAATAACGGCATAAACACTAAAATCACAATAAACGTACCGTACACGATGGAATTTCTTATTTCACAGCTGGCTTCATACGTCACGCGCAGCGTCCCTTTCAGAAAACTCTCCGAAGATCGAGCATGCATATCGGACCCAGAAGCCGCAAGAAAATCCGTATTTTCCTCCGCCTCTCCACCTGAAAACCGCCGTAAAAAATACTCCCGCATCCGACGTAATCCATTCTCCACATCCACGATCGCGTCATCCACTAATTCTCCGATCGCCACCGCCAGTCCACCAAGAGTCATGGTATTTATCGAAAGACCAAAATTCGCGAAAATCAGACATGTGGAAATCACCGCCAGAGGAATGGTAATAATCGTAATAAGCGTCGTGCGAATATTCATTAAAAACATAAACAGCACAACAAAAACCAGAACTGCTCCCAGCCATAATGCTTCGATGCAATTATGAATCGCCAAATCAATAAACGTCCGCTGCTGATACAGGCACGAAATCCGAAATCCAGGATACTCCGTCTGAAGTGATTTCTCTATCATATCTGCCTCATTCAGCACCCTCTGCGTAACCGTCCGAGTATCCGCATTCGGCTGCTTTCCCACCGTCAGCACCACCGCTTCCGAATGAAGAATTTTCCCCTCTTCATCTTTCAGCAGAGACGAACAGCTTCCCAGAGGAACCGCCGGTGCTTCCTCCACATCCGCGATCTGTTCCACCGTTACCGAACGTTCTGCAGAAGGTTTCACCACCAGTTTCCGTAAATCTTCCGCCGTCTGTAATCGGCCGATGGAACGAACTAAATACTGATTCGCACCCTGGTTCGTCAGGTACCCTCCCGTAATATTTCGATTACTTTTAACGATCGCGTTTTCCACATCCTCCAGGGAAATATCATATTTCAGCATGTCATTCGTCCGAACCAGCACCTGAAACTGCCGCAGTTCACCTCCCGAAACAAAAATTTCAGAAACTCCATTTACAGTACTCTGTAACCTCAGACGCACCACCCAGTCCGCCAGAGTCCGAAGCTCCATGGGGGTAAGAATCTTACCACCACCTGCAAGAAAAGCCTTTTTTTCTTCCTCCGGGAGCCCCGCATTTACATCCGCCACAGAGAGCATCGCGATCTGCCCCATAATAGACGCCACCGGCGTCATCACCGGTGTTACCCCCTCCGGTAACTTCCCGTCCATCATCTGTAAACGTTCTGAAACCAGTTGACGCGCAAGATAAACATCCGTCGACCAGTCAAAATCCAGTATAATTGTAGAAAGCCCCTCCGCCGAATTTCCTCTGACAATTTCCACTCCAGAAGTCCCACCAAGAACTGCTTCCAGTGGAAACGTGACTAACATTTCCACTTCTTCCGGTGCCATACCATCACATTCTGTCATCACCGTTACCCGAGGACGGCTTAAATCCGGAAGTACATCTATCGGTAAATGCAGCATCTCTCGCGTGCCAAAAACCAGTAATAACAGCATTACCACGAGTATCAGTAACCGGTGATTTAACGAAAATGCAATTAATTTATTAAACATGAGAAAATCCTATTATCTGATTCTTTTCAAATATATAAAACTATATATTTTAGGTTAGCCTAAAATCAGATTTTGACAAGAGAGTCTCCCTAAATTTTATATTTCGTACACAGAACTATTTTAAATTTTATCTTTCACTTATTCTGCTGGCCATTTTTTATATCTGACGTTTACAATTTTTATATTTTTTATAAATTTTTGTATCCCTGACCTTTTTCGAAACTTGAAATCCAGCCTTTTTTTACCAATAAAATGGAATAAATAGAGTGCTTAGTAAATATTTCTCTTAAAGCCTACAGATTTACACTCCAAATATCATATAATTCACGGCATTTTCCTTCTAAATCCATTCCGTATCCAAAAAGAAAGCCCTCATCTTCCATAAGAAAACCTGTAAAATCTGGTGTCACGTCCCACTGCCGGCGAGCTTTTTTATCGACACATACCCCCACCTTTACGCTGGCCGCTCCATGCTGACGCATCCAGTCCAATAAAAAATAATGTGTCAGACCGCTGTCCATCACATCATCCAGAAGCAAAACGTGCTTTTCATTTACACATTCTGAAGGTTTTTTTAAAAATTTCACTTCCATGGAAGATTCCATCTGCTTTCCATAACTAGAAACTTCCACAAAATCCCACACCACGGGCACTTTCAGCCGCCTGGTAATATCAAGGAAAAACGGTAAACCTCCTTTTAATATTCCGATTATTCTTAAAGGCTCCAAATTTTGCTGGGAAATAAACGCATAATGACGATTTATTTCTGCTGCCACACGATCACATGCATCATGGATCTGTTCTCGTAAAAATTTTTTTATCTTCATTTTTTTCTTTTTCTAAATAAATTATACTGATTTTTTACTTTAAATTTTGCGCAGTTATGAACAAAGATATTTTCCGCAAAACAAAAATCATAGAAACTAAAATTATATGGTAAATCCGATCCAAATTATCTAAAAATTTCCTCTCTGTATTATTTTTTTGAAATTCAAAACACGAAAAAATAAATTTTTTAATTAAGAATAAATGGTTCTTTTTTAAATTTTCCGTGATGTACGGCTCTGAAAGCAGGCATTTTCAGAGAAGAAAATACCTGTGAAGTGGGATTTTAAGTATATCAGGCATAAAAATACAAGAATACGAAAATTTATACTGTATCAGATATAAAAATTCATAAAATTTAAAAAAGCTATTTACTTTTTCGTCTTTTTTTGGTACTTTATCTATAATACTTTAATATTTCCACTGTACTATTATTTTTTACTGCCAAAACGTGAATAAAGAATATTCGAAATATCCACAGCCCCCCTTATTTTCCATTTTTATACCTGACGCACCATAAATTCCGCTTTACCAGTCTGCTGACAGGCCGGCATTTATATTTCGCTGAAAATACCTGGCTTTCAGAGCCACACAAAATGGAAATTTAAAGTGGAAACAGTATACTCATTCCATTTTAAAATTTCGCAAAAGTTTCATCAAAATTTGCACGATAT
>JAUNBR010000086.1 GCA_030527015.1 Planctomycetia bacterium | reverse complement strand
AAAGGTCGTATCGTTTTCCGGCATAAAAATACCACGCATCAATGACGATTTTTGCAGCTTCAGGGTTGTTGAGGCAGCAGCTTCCATAACGATTCTTATGGAGCCAGTTCTCGATTCGAGTACGCTTGTAAAGGCTCTGTTGTTCGGGCGCAACGGAATTTAATTCACTCAAAATTTTCTCGTATTCGCTCCGGGAAAGGGAATCTGCCAGTCGATAGGTGATCGTTTGCGCTGCCTCGCCGAAATCCCAGTGCGGCAATCGCTTTGGTTTATATTTGTGTCGATGTTCCGCCATAAGTTCTCTCCGGTAATTTACGGAGGGTGGGCGTCCCCGCCCACCCGGAAGGCGTTAGCCTTCCTCTTTATCTTTAACGGCTTCGCCGGAATGGGCGTTAGTCTTCTTTCTTTTTTTCTACGGCTTCGCCGGAATGGGCGGTCGGGGACGACCGCCCTCCGGAGTGGGACGCCCCTCCGGATTTGAGTCGTTGTATTTCTTCGGCCAATTCCCATTTCTTGCGCGGTTGGCGTTCCTTCATGGCCTTTGCTTCAAGTATGGCGATCTGCTTTTGCAGTTTCTCACGGCGGAGTTTTTCGGCAATAGCGGCGTCAAGGTCTTTCTCACCGTCAAGGTCAATGTTGCCAATGCGGGCAATCGTGTTTTCCCAAACGGTTTCGAGGTCAAGCCCGGAAAGCGGCAGCGTCCACTCCGCAAGGGGTTTGCGCTCCGATAGGAACACCGTGTCGGCTCGATAAACGGCAAGCTGGGCAATGTCCTCATGCACAAGCACAAACAGCATCCTCTGGTTGATCTGTGAAAGCAGGGCGATGTTCTTTTTATCGCACTCCGGCGTTTTCAGCGTCACCTGCACGACATAAATCGCCGTAACGCCTGCGCCTGCTTTGAGCGCCATCGTCTGGGGCGATATTTCCGCAACAATCGTCATTCGATTGATCTGGTCGTCAAACAGTCTGCGTGCCTCCGGCTTTGGGCTGAAACGGTGGAATATCTCTTTTTTGGGGAGCGGTGTGTTTATTTCCGTGGACTTCGGTAATCCTAACATGTACGTCACCTCACTTCACGGTTACAAAGCAGACCAGTTCAAAATCGTCCAAGCCGTCAATCGTGCTGGCAGCGAGTGATATTGGCTTGCCCGACAGGAAATTGTCGATGGAATGCCCCTCGTTTAATTTCACGATGGACTTCACCGCGAAACAGAGCAGGTCGGAGTAGTGCCGCATATTCTTTCCATCTTTCGTCTGGTCATTGAACGCATGGCAAAGCTCATATTCCGGCTGATCTTTTCCTTTACATAGCTGCCGGAGCAAGTCGAGCAGCTTCTTCGGTTTCAGGTGGTCAATGTGGACGACCGACTCACCGTCCGCGTTGGTTTCGTCGCTGACATACACCATATAAAACGGATGCAGCTGATTTTGATTCTGTAGGTTTATCCTGGCATTGCGGTTCTTCAGTATGAAGATCGTTCCGCGAGGCGAGTCTGCGTTGCCGCTCACAACGGCATGAAGCCCGAACGGGACGCCGTCCAAATCACCGCAGCGTTTGATGTATTCGAGCAGGTCAAGCCGAAATTCGTTCAGCCCCAGGTCCATAATGGAAACACCCGATTGCATTTCCTCAATGTCCACCACCTCGTTTTGCAGTTTTTCCAGCTGCGCCTTGCGGTACTCGAGATCGCCTTGCTCTTCTGGGTCAATCAGGTTGTCGTCGCCCGTGGCGGTCAAGACGGAAACTTTCATTCGGGTCTCAACGCGTCCCTTGAGTTCGAGGTATTTGTCAAGGTCGATATTTGGCCAGAAATTAACAAGCTGGATTCGGGCATTACGGCTTCCGATACGGTCGATACGCCCAAACCGCTGGATAATGCGGATGGGATTCCAGTGAATGTCGTAGTTGACGCAATAGTCGCAGTCCTGTAGGTTCTGTCCTTCCGAAATACAGTCCGTCGCAATCAATACGTCGATTTCAGAAGGATTGTCCGGCATGAGCAGCGCTTTGTCCTTGGAAAGCGGGGAGAACAACGTCAGGATGGTGTTCATGTCCGTGCGTTTTAGTTTGACGGTCGTTCTGCCGTCGGTCGTGCCGGTGATCATCGCTGTGTCCAGCCCGAAGCGTTCTTTAACAAATGGCGCAACCTCGCGGTACAGGTAGTCCACCGTATCCGAAAATGCCGAAAAGATCAGGATTTTATTGTTGCCCGGATTGAGCGGCTGCTGGATTTTCTCGGCAATCTGCTGCAAGAGCGTTTGTAGCTTCGTATCGTGTTCAGGGGTGATGTCCTCAATGAGCAGGGAGAGCAGCTGAAGTATATCGGCGTCCTCGGCGAGCTTCTCGCGCCATGAAATATAGTCCATGTCGGCAAGATCAATGTCGAATTTTTTACCGCCATTTTCAAAAAAGTTCGTGTTGGCATCGTCTCCGTCGAATTCGGCATCGGTGATTTCCTGAGCGTTTATGACGTGTTTCGTGCCGCTGACGTATGCGTCAATATCGGCAATCGTGCTGTCAATCAATGCCCGCACATGGTTCATGGTGATGCGGAAAGAATAGACGGAGCTTTCCAGACGTTTCAGTAGGTTGATGCACATCAGGCGACGGATACCAATTTCGCGGCCGGCACGGTCAATGTTCTTGTCGGGGTCAACATACTTTGCCCGACGGCTTTCGAGCAGGAAGTCGGTGGGGATATATATGGCAAGATTCAGCTTCATCAGCTGATCGTAAATATCGTCGTAGTCAATCGCCGATTCAAGGTCGGTCATCTTCGGACGGATGGTCATAGGGTTCATCCGTTCGGGAAATTCTCCTATCGCGGCAATATCGTAGTATTTCTCTATATGCTTGCGAGAGCGGGCTATCGTCACACTGTCCAGCAGCGTGAAAAAGTCAAAATCGAGGGAACGCAATAGGCTTTCGGTCGTGCGTTTCTCGGTCTCCAGCTTGCTCCAACGGTTGAAGGCTGCCTGGGCGCTGCGAAAAATAATGTTGATCGGCTTTGTGGTGTCGAGCCTGTCATTGATTAAGGTGGGATTGCCCTCGTAGGCAAGCTCAAGCTGGTGACGCAGATCGGAAAAGCCGTTGTTCACCGGCGTCGCGGAGAGCATGAGGACTTTGGTTTTTACACCGGTACGAATAACCTTGTTGAGCAACTGGAGGTACCGGTTTTCACGCTTTTCGTCCCCATGCCGGGAATAGTCGCCGCCGTTACGAAAATTATGGCTCTCGTCGATGATTACAAGATCATAATTACCCCAATTCAACTTGGCAAGGTCAATGTTTCCGGACGAGCCGCGGTCTCTGGAAAGATCGGTGTGGTAGAGCACATCGTACCGCAAACGGTCTGCCGCGATCGGGTTATTCCGGTAATTTTCCTTAAAAGTATACCAATTGTCGCACAGCTTCTTCGGGCAAAGCACAAGCACCATTCGGTTGCGAAGCTCGTAATACTTTATCACCGCCAGCGCCGTAAAGGTTTTCCCCAGACCTACACTGTCGGCAAGAATGCAGCCATTGTATTTTTCGAGCTTGTTGATGATGGCAAGTGCGGCATCCCTTTGGAAGTCGTAGAGCTTGCTCCAAATCATCGATTCCTTAAAGCCGGTCGCTTCATTAGGCAGTACGTCCTCGGACAGGTCCTCCAGAAACTCGTTAAAAATGTTGTACAGAGCGACGAAGTATATAAACTCAGGCGAGTTTTCATTATAGGCAGCGGTGATGCCGTCGATAACCTGCCCGGTAACATCCTCAAGCAGGCGTTTATCATTCCATATCTGGTCAAACATACGGATATACACTTCAGAATTCGGCGCACGCAGCTTATTGACGGGATTGATGATGTTGTTGCCACGCTCACAGCCAATGTCGGCGGTAGTAAAGCCGTTGAGGGGCGTATACGTTACGGTTTCTTCGCCAACCACATTCATAAAGGTGCTGATGTTGCCACCCGTTATATTGGATCGGAACTTTACCCGCTTACGAATCCAGTCGGCACATTCGCGAGCAATGGCTTTCTGCGTTAGCTCGTTGCGGAGCTTGACCTCAAACTCGGTGCCGTAAAGAGAACGCTCCCGGCTGAGACGCGGTATATAAAACTCGCGTTTTGCTTTGGGCGATTTTTCCTGAAGAAAGGTCGGGGAAGTGAAAATGAAACGTAATTCTGCAATCCCATTAAGCTGCTTCTTGAGAGCTTGATAGGCGTATATGGAAAAACACGCCGCCGCAACGGACAGTTTATCGCCTTTTTTTATTGTGACCGTCAAATCATCCTTGACGGTCTTGCACACGTTGTCGAACATTTCCAGCATTTGGAATGATTGTCTCCCTGGTTCGATGGGCTTTCAGCCCTGCATTTTCGTTCACTTCTGAAATTTTGAATTTGTACCATTTCCCGACACGGTAAGAATATATGAGAAACTCCGTAAAAATACGCATAAAAAAGGACTTTTATACAACTTTTATGATACTTAAAATATTGTCATTTGGCAAGGGATACGTTGCAATAAAACAAAAAAATTCCGGATTTTTCAAGAAATAACTCTCCCCTGCGCCTTTTTGCGTGGCAACGCGATTTTTCTATACCCGATACACTATAAAATTCCGCTTCCCCGGCTTTTTTGCTTCGCTGAAAAAGCCTGCTTTTAGTGCCGCACAAAACGAAATTTTAAATTGGAACCAGAGTATATGTTACACTCGGTTCTCATTTGAATTTTAGTTTCCTGGCTCTGGAATGGCCGAGGTAGAAAGTTCAGAAGGCTGACAGACGCTGAAAATTCAAAAGTGAAGCAGTATATATTAAATAAAACGAGTATATACTCATGCTCCTTGAAAATTCAGTTTTTATTCCCGATACACTATAAAATTTCGCTTCCCCGGCATTTTGCTTCGCTAAAAAAGCCTGCTTTCAGAGCCGCAAAAAACTGAAATTTAAAGTGGAATCAGTATATCCGCGACAAGATGAAACATTTCATTCACAAGCATACGCAGATTGGGCGATAACATTTTCTGCGCCGGAAGAAGTTTTTGCATTCTTGCATACATTTATACCCGATACACTATAAATTTTCGCTGCTCCGGCATTTTGCTTTGCGGAAAATACCTGCTTTCAGAGCCGCATAAAATGAAAATTTAAAGTGGAACCAGTATAAGTCAATATTTTTAGATGGTCACGTTTTAGCAGGACGCGATCGTTGAGGAATATTTGAGAACGAAATCCACGTCATAAACTCCGCAGTGAGAAAATTATAAAAAATTAATTTTCCGATGAAATTCCAATATCTAATATTTCAGACTGAGTTGTGCCGTCCATCGCCTCGGTAATCGTGGAAGGTGACAGATCTTCCCCGCTTTCTAAAAAGTCCACCACGTCTAATAGAGCTGGGGTCAGCAGCATGATCAGCGCAGCAGGCGCAAAACAGAACATGAGAGGAAAAACCAGTTTCGTCGGTGTTTTATTCGCCTGCGCGATCGCCATGTGCCGACGTGTGACACGAAGGTGATCCGCCTGCTCATTCATCGTTCCCGCCATCTGATTCCCCAGTCGGGAACCACGCAGCAGTAAGTTGGCGAACTGGCGCATTTCACGAATATTCACACGCGATACAAGATCCGCCACCGCGCTCTCCAGGCCACCCACGTCCGCCTGACGACGCAAGATTCGTAATTCTCGCGCAAGTTCCGGATACTCCTCCAGCTGCTCCGAAACGTGCTCCAGACTTTCGCTGGTGGTCATTCCGCCGCTGGCACACATGCCGAACATATCGATCGTATCTGCCAGTCCACGCCGAATTTCCTCGTATCGGCGTTTCTGCACCAGCTGAACATACAGTCGGGGAATAATCATCAGAGCCACGCCGGTGAAAATTCCGATCGACACGTACATCGTCGCGCCTTTCGGTTCCAAAACACACAAATAAAGTGCCATGAAAATCGGCACGATCAACAAAAGCAGACGCAGCGCGTAAATCGTGTTTCGGGCGCCCGGCTGATAAAATCCTGCACCGCGCAGCAGCTGATTAAATTCACGCGTTTCCTTTTCACGTTCTGGAATGACTCCCGCCAGGGCAGGCGTTATCGTTCCAAAGATTCCTGGATCCTCGTCCAGATCCTCTGCTTCAGGTTCCTGTTTTTTGCGCACACAGAAAATGGGATACCCCAAAATGAAAATGATCGCCGCCGTCCCCACGCCCACCGCAATCATCGCGGCAATCATCACCACTTCACTCGAAACGTATTTTGTCAGCTGAGCAAAAATAGAAGCAAAAAAAGTCATGGTTACTAATTCTCCTTTAAATTTACGTTTTATACCCGATACATTATAAAATTCCGCTTCACCGGCTTTTTTGCTTCGCTGAAAAAGCCTGCTTTTAGAGCCGCACAAAACGAAATTTTAATTTGGAACCAGTATATACGGCCACGGAAGCAGGGTATTTCAAGGAACGCGAAATTCCGAAAAGAAAAATTTCAGTTCGCGCGGGAAATAAAATTCGAAAAGTTTTTTTCGTCTGTGAAGGATTCACTCATTCAGTACTGGATTTTCATAATGCGCCACGCCCAGAGGGTTCCAATAAAAATCAGAGCCACCGAAATACCGATTAACTGAGGGCCATACGGACTGGCGATGAATGCATATAAATATTCTTGATTTAACCCTGCCAGGAAGAACATGGCCACCAGCGTGACGATTACCAGCCCGATCATCGACATTCGGCTTCCCGCCGACACCGCACGCAGTAAACTGTTAAATTCCGTCCGATCACGCGCCGATTTCGCCAGACGCTCGGCCAAAAGAGCGAGATTTCCACCCGTGCGGCGATGCACGAGAACCGCCGTGGTGAAGATTCTAAACTCGGCCACCGGAATCCGACGCGCCATGCGCTGCATTACCAGCGCAGGAGAAAGCCCCAGCGCCAGCTGCTTCACGCCATACTGAAATTCTGCCTTTAACGGTTCTTCCAGCTGTTCCACCAGCTGTTCCATCGCCAGCTCCAGATTCATTCCGCTGCGAATGCCATCTCCCAGGGACTCCAGGGCTTCTGGTAACTGTTTACGCATTTTGGAAATTCGGCGTTCGCGGCGTATCGTCCAATACACGAACGGGAACACGAAAGAAATCATTCCCATGCCCACCGCCAGCAAAATACTGTCCGTCAAAACGAACATTCCACCGCCAAAAAGCAGAACCACCGCAAAGACAATCAGAGACGCCGTAAAAGGCGAAAGTCCGGTTCCGCCCTCTTCCAAAAGAACACCGAACCAGCGGTCAAAACGATTCATTTCCTGTGAACGAGTTAACTGCGAAACTGCGTCCGCCTCCGCCAGCGCGACCTCTTTTGCCCGAATTTCATCATCCGTCGGACGCTTCCGAAACATCGAAAGCACCACCAACAAAAAAATCGCCGTAATAAATCCTGCCAGGCACAGGAAGGTAATTTCTAATTCCATGACTGTTTCACCTGTTTTTTATATCGTATCTTTTGAAACACCCCCGGCGTTTCATGCATATATGAACACCGAATTTATCGGTTTTCTGTGATTTCCACTCCACACAAATCAGAATGTCCGTTATTTTTCGCTAAAACAGAAAATTCTGCCTATTTTCACCGTCTTCTGCGCGCCATTTATAAATTTCTGGCCGTGAAAAACTCCGGCGGCAGTAAAATTCCCTGCTCCTTCAGACGAGAAAGGAACGTCGGCACATGTCCCGTCATGAGGAAATGTCCACGGGCACGTCCTTCTGCGTCAATTCCTTCTTGCTGGAAACGGAAAATATCTTTTACTTCATATTTTCCTTCCTCGCCAGAAATTTCCGACACACTCATGACGCGCCGCGCGCCCCCCTGCAGACGCGCCAGCTGAACGACCACCGTAATGGCCGAGCTGATATAACGATGAATCACGGAAACCGGAATTTCGAAACCCGCCATGTTTACCATTACTTCCAGACGTGAAAGAGAATCCCGGACGCTATTCGCGTGAATCGTCGTCATGGAACCCTCATGACCTGTATTCATCGCCTGCAGCATGTCCAGTGCTTCCTCGCCGCGCACCTCCCCCAGGATAATTCTGTCAGGGCGCATACGTAGTGCATTTCGCACCAAAGCACGAGCAGAAATTCCCCCCAGGCCTTCATTATTCGGCATCCGAGATTCCAGAGCCACGACGTGCGTGCGCTGCAGTTTTAATTCCGCAGAATCTTCGATCGTTATCAGACGCTCTCCATCCGGAATGAATCGGGAAATACAGTTTAATAAAGTCGTTTTTCCGGAGCCCGTCCCTCCGCTGATCATGATGTTTATTTTCCCCTGAACGACAGCCTGTAAAAAAGAAACCACTTCGCGCGGAAAACTGCCATAATTCACTAAATCGTCCATCGTCAGTGGAGTATTTCCGAAACGACGAATCGAAAGTACCGGCCCCGAAAGCGCCAGCGGATGAATAATCGCGTTCACACGGCTACCATCCTCCAGTCGGGCATCCACCATCGGGGTCTGCTCGTCCACGCGACGCCCGACACGCGCCACGACGCGCTGAATAATCTGCATTAAATGATCTTCGTCCGCGAATTTCGTCGGCGTTAACTCTAAAATGCCATGCTTTTCGATATACACTTCATACGGACCATTCGCCAGAATATCCGTAATTTCAGGATCCTTCATGTATGGTTCCAGAGGCCCCAGACCAAAAGATTCTGCGACTAATTCATTTAAAAGTCTTTCACGGTCAATTTCCTGAAACTCACTTTTCCTCGCGGCGATAACACGTTCCGCGATTCGGCGAACATGTTTAATCAGCTGTTCGTCCTCCATGTTCCCCAGCCGATTCAGATCGATCGCGTCCAGAACTTCTCGATGAATCGCCGTTTTAATTCGCTGAAATTCCGTTTCCTGCGTTTTCGGAAAATTTCGTGACCGTTTAAACAGACCACTATTAAAATTTTTGCTTGACATCTGCTCTGATCTTGTACTGCTCATAACTTTTCCTTCATTTTATTAAATATACTGATTCTCATTTAAATTTCCATTTTCTGCGGCTCTGAGGCAGGCATTTTCAGCGAAACTAAATGCTGGGAAAGCGGAAATTTATAGTGCATCGGGTATAATAACGGCTTCTGCTTCTCTCTGAACGTTCTTCCCGCGTTACCGAAAAAACTCACGGCGCGGCGGCGGGGAAAATCGGCTTACGGCTCACCTTTAATTCGGAAATCGTCGTATTACAGTGAACGCGGTTAAATCGGACATCATTTAACAGACTTAAATTCCCCAGATAACTTTCCCGTGTCGTTTTATTCGTGGATACTGCGCCCGGTGAACTTATGACAAGATTTACCGGGGTAAGTGTTAAAGATGTTTGATACTCCGTATACAGGTAAACACGTTCTCCCGGAGGATCATCCCTATAATACTTTTTTTCAGCTGCTGTAATAATTCCATTAATTTTAAAAGCCAGAAAATCCGCTGTCGTCCCTTTATTTCCGGATGTGTTTTCTTTCACGACAGGAACCCAAAATATCGGTTCTTGATAATCTGGCGTCCCTTTTAAATCATTTAAATATTCATAATAGGCTTTTAAATCATCATAATAGTCTTTATACCAGTCGACATTCTCCTGTGGAGTTCCTCCCCATCTTTTTGCCAAAGAAGTCGTATTTATCTGATAATCATTTCCACTGCCGGTATCAAAAAATCCCGTTCCACTTTTTGCGATACTATTTATCAAAATGTTCCCAGGATTATATCTATTATCATAGTTCCATGTAATCGTAAATGTCGTCCCTTCACTGTGGAATTTTTTCAAAAAATCCATATCAGAACCATTAAACCAGTCCAGATGAAAAGCGTAAGGAAAGCGTTCATATCCCAGCACTTTCATTTTTTCGTCATTTACTGCGTACACATACGGATCCGCCGCGACATACAGATCGCCCGCGGCGTCAAAAGAATCCTCCACTTCCTCGAGCAGGGTTTTTGAATTTCCCGCCAGAGATTTTGTGTCGTCATGAGAAAAAATTCCCTGAAAAAAGTGCAGATCTCGGTACCGATAAAAACTTATCCGAGAAGTGATCATATCATCAAAAGAACTCGGATTCAGGAAAACCGCGGTTCCCGGACGAACGGTAATTTTTTCTCCCGGAGCGTCCGACGTGGCGTAAGCCTGAAAGCCGTTTATACCCACCGTTATGGTTTTTAACGGCTTTATTTTTTCTCCGTCCGTCGCGCCGGTATTATTAAAAGAGGCCGTTTTATAAATCCGATTCATTTTTGCTTTAGAACTTTCGTCCACCAGCTCTTTCATATTTTTCAGAGGCACTTCGACTGCTTCATGAAACTCTTCGGAAATATCCGTTATGGGATTTCCTGTCGCGTCCCTTAACGGAAATGGTCCTACTTTGGAATTAGAATCGCCCCAAAGTTCGCCGGCATTATAGTTTACCACACCATAATTAAACTGTGCTTTCGCGAAAGTTTCCAAATCATCACGGCGAGATTTTTCCGTGGAGTACATGGTCAGATCAGCGATAAGATTTATATCCTGATTCACCAGAACCATGTACTGATAATTCCACAGCAGGGCGGCCAGGGTAAAGAAAATCACCATGCACAGAACCAGTCCGAGGGTTAAAATCCCCCGCCGATTCATGGCTCCGCCATAAATCTTCTGCTGGCTTTTTATCATGGAACAGTAAATCGATTTCATGAAAAACTTCCTGCTTACGAAACCTTAAATTTTGTCAAAAACATGTTATGAATTTTCGTTCCGATGGAATTTATACCCGATACACTATAAAATACCACAAAATTCCGCTTCTTCGGCATTTTGCTTCGCTGAAAATGCCTGCTTTTAGAGCCCGTATAAAACGGACATTTAAAGTGGAGCGGGTATATGCCTGGTGGACTATAAACACTTTCGTTTCCCCAGCATTACAGCACCTGAAATACCAGGGAAGAAAGCACAGAAAAATAAAATTTCTGAGAAACCTGTTTTAAACCATATGACGCCACACGCCATTCACCTGACCTTATGAAACGCATCTTTATAACTTCATCAAAAGTGACTTTTGATTCGGCGCAGACGGCATCACCAGAGGAGTGTTCAGCTGCAGTGAATTCTCTGGTTCCAGTTCATCCGACGCATCATTTTCCCCCATGGTCGCAGCACGAGACTCCTTCACTTCATCCGAATTAAAACGTAATTCTCTGCGCGAAGTGGAATACCACATATCCGCTTTCGCCACAGGCACTTCCGGCGCCAAAACGGCATCCTCTTCCGTTAAACCCAGCAGCTCCAGCGGAGAAATCGACTCCTGAGGACCAGCATCCTGTAAACCACCTTCCGCATCCGCAGGATTCGCCAGCGTAACACCTAATTTCCCATAATTCTGCGCGACGGTTAATTTATTCGCCACTTCCGGACTCACCGCCACGGTAATATTCGAAATATCACGAGAAACGCCCGGATTATACGGGAACAGATTTTCACTTGTGGCCAAAACACGAACATTCTTTAGCAGAGTGACAGTCGTCAGATCCTTTAATTTCGAATGTTTTGCCCCAGTTACCGTCAGAGAAATATTCACATACGCATCCGGGTACAGGTAACCCGCCACGGAGGAAGTCATACTGACGGGAATCGTCATCGCGGTTTCTCCCGGACGCAGTTTCTCCTGCAGCGTGGGAACTTTCCCCAATTCAAAAACGTCTTTTTCTGTAATCGCACGCCCGGCGGTAATAATCCGAGACGTTACACGGCCCAGCAAAACTTCCTCTCTGGAAATTCCGTCCTGAGGATAATCCGCCACAGGAAGATTAATCGCAATTAAATGCTCCGCCTTTATTACGGCATAAGGCGGTATATTATTCTTGGCCATGATCATTTTTTTCATGGGAACAGGATTCGCCTGCGCCACGACTTTCGCCGGCGGAGGCGCGACCGTATCTTCCTGGCTTAACGCCACACGCACACCATATGCTGAAAGTAAACCCAAAAAAATGGCACAAATACCAAGAAAGACAGTTGCGGGACTGGCAGATGTCATTTCTGTTTCCTCCTTTATTATCAGATGGAATAAATCATTAAATGTCCAAACTAAAAATTAATTTTTAACAAGTTTTTATTTACGTTTTCCGATACACTAAAAATTTTTTGCTCGATGCACTATAAAAATATTCGCTTTTCCTGCCCTCCGAAAAACCTGCCTCATTTTTGTTTCGCAAAAAGGCATGCTTTTCATAACCGCAGAAAACTAAAATTTAAAGTGAAATCAGTATATTTTCTATTTATTTAATATTACTTCACACTGTGATAACTGCCCTCTTTTATGCAGCCATCCGTGCTTTCATCACACGCTTTGAGCTGATGCGCAAAACCTCTCTCCGCCATCTGAGGGCACCTGGAAATTCCGCGCGATCCTCTCTCTTCCATTCTCCACACATCCATCATTTTTCACACATCCCGACGCGAATCTCATCCCATGAGCACCGAAATAATCTGGCCGGAAAGCAGCAGATATAAAAAACACCACGTTCCCAGAGCCATCGGGACGCCGAAAGGAAGCATTCTCGCACGTGGTTTCGGAACACTTCCCGGTTTTTTTGAAACACTTTTTTTCTTTTTCGTCGTATCCGTCGCGTCTTTCGTGTCCTGCATTACTTTCCGCATCCGCCTCATACCACGCGCAGGCCCCTGGGCCAGAAATATGAAAATAACGCACACCGCCGCGATAAGAACACCAAATGAAAATGCAAGTAAAATACCATACACTCCCAGCCAGGCACCTAAAGCTGCCAAAAGTTTTACGTCTCCCATACCGCTTCCGCCAAATAAAGCTGGAAGAAACAGAAGAAAAAAACCGACCAAAAATCCTAAAAATGCCCACGGCCCGATGGAAAGAATAAACTCCATCACCTCCGCCGTCAGTGTAAATTTTCCCGCTTCGTCATGCGGTAACGAAAAAGGCCGCGCCCAGTTCCAGACAAATAACGTCAGATGAAATAAAATCCCTGCCGCCGCCGTGGGAAAGGTCAGCCAGTTCGGAATCTTCCGTTTCCACGCATCTGTAATGGCCGCCGTCAGCGTGTAAGCCGCCACCGCGAATGAAAATATGACGATGAATATCATTCAGCTTCTTTCGTCTAAATCTTTATTTCTAAAATCTTACGATAATATATACTGGTTCTCGTTTATACTGTTTCCACCTTAAATTTCCATTTTATGCGGCTCTGAAAGCAGACATTTTCAGCGACGCAAAAATAGACGCAAAAATAATGGTGGAAAAGCGAAAATTTATAGTGTATCGGGTATATAATTTAGGAAAAAAGTTCTTTTCCCCCTCTTACAGAAATCACGGGAGGAGTGAAATGTTTTGGTCACTCACCTCGAGCTTTACTGTTTTCGTGGTGTCTTTATACATTCCATATGGATTCGCCACGGGATCATTCGCAGGTTTCGCCGTATCACCAAAACTCTGGTCGATACTTAAAAATGCAGCACCAACATTCCCCAGAGCAAAGATTCCCGTGTCTCGCACACAGGCCAGACCACCGACGATTCCCACGACTAAAATCGCGATCACGAAAATCCACTCCAGCGCCAGAGCACCCGATTCCTCATTTAAAAGTCGAATTATAAAGTTCATATTCGTTTCCCCTTTATTTTAGGAAATAAATGTAATATAACGCCTAAATCCTAAAATTACGGAAACTTAACGGACGTCGGCGCATTCCCGGCAGCTGGGGTGACAGTAAGTTTCTTGGCCGTGTATTTCATCTCAGGAACAGTTATATTCATCGTCTGCGGAGCCCCTGCAGTGTCCGTATACGTAATACTTTCTGTAAACTTCGGAATTTCAAAACTTGAATCCAAAGCACCTAAAGCTCCCGCAGTACTTCCCAGCTGGACGACCGTCGCGTCACGCACCGCCGCCAGACCACCAATAATTCCGACCACGGTAATCGCAAAAATCAAAATCCATTCAAAAGTTAATACGCCGCGCCGATTTAACTTTTTACGAGAATAAACCGGTGCCAAAAACTGTAACATTTTCATATGCCTCTCCTTTCAGATGCGTATATTTCCGATCAGAAATAAGATCTTTTCTTTCACATCCGCTGGAAAATCCCTAATATATTTTAAATAAATTACACTTATATTTTAGATAAATTACACTTAAAACGACAAATTTTCTCCCACTTTCATATTTTATACCCGATGCACTATAAATTTCCGTTCACCGGGGCATTTTTGCTTCGCTGCCCGCAGCAGGCTGGGATGAAAATGCCTGCCTTAAGAACTGCGCAAAACAAAAACTTAAAGTGGAAACAGTATATAACTCAGCATTTATGTCTGTATGAAATAAAATATTAAAACCAAAAATAATTACTTATAAAAAAACAAAATCTAATAAATGCAGAAAAAATAAAAAATACCTTTTTATTCCCACATTAAAATCTTAAATTCTAATTTCAATATATTCTTTAGACGTATCGTCATTCCGGCTTTCGAAAATCGGAAATTTTACCTCTCATATACATAAAAACAGTGCAAAAAGCAGTGATCGTAACGATTATACCTATAAAAAGAAATACTCCGAAGACTTTCAAGAAAAAATCTGAATGAGCCGTCAACAAAATGCACAAAATGCATGATTTACATTAAAAAAATCGTATAATCTAAAATCTCCTAAAAAATAAATTAAGCAAAAAATCCTAATTTTTTCTGATGTATTAAAGAAACAGAGAAATAATGACGATAAGTATTTTAACGAAAGTTTTTTTCAAAACGAACTTCAAGACTTTTTAAATTACACCAATTTTAACCAATAAACGGAATGGAGGTGGCGGATGCGCCCGCTGCATGGATTAATTCTCGGTTTATGTTTCATCATGATGCTCGTGTTCTCGACCGGATGTCAGTCTCACATCGGCGGTCAGACGCTTCCCAGCGGATATTATTTAGATGATGATGTCCAGTATTTTGCGCCCAGTTCAAGAAATGTACTTCAGAACGAAGCGATTAAACTGCAGGCGGAAGAATAATTGTTTCACTTAAAGAGAACCTCTTTTTTAACCACTTCGGCATCTGACGTGGAAAATTTTGGTTTTCCGATATTTGTGCTACAAAAACGTTCTGCCAGGAAGTGGGCGACTCGAAAATTTAGCGTGAAACCAGGCCATAACAATAAATGCAACTAAAATTATCATATGGTCTAATTTTCATATTCCTTAATGTTAAACTGGAAATCTTTGCTGAAGGATCGGTAAAGAAATTCGAGAAACTGTATGAGGGATTTAACAGATTTCTCGAAAATGTCGCTTCGTTGGAGGGATTCGACGAAGATTCAGGGAGAGTGTGATTATTTCGCACTCTCCTTTTTTAGTTTTCATATATTTTCTCCATATTCATATATTT
>JAUNBR010000085.1 GCA_030527015.1 Planctomycetia bacterium | reverse complement strand
TCATCACCCCACACGTCCTCAAAAAGTTTTACGCGAAAACGCCGTCACTCCGCGCCCCCCGACGTCCGTCTTCGCGTAAAACCTCCCCTCTCACCACATGCCACTTTCATGCACGTCCTCTTTCAGTAATACCTCTTTTCCTATTACAATTTAAGTGCAGTATTCGTTTTTTACTTCTCGCTTTATGCGCAGACAGAATTACTCAAAACTAAAAAATAATTCCAGTACAGATTTAATTTCTCGAAAAAATTCCGTCTCTTTTAACGATTTTACTGCGGAATTCAAAAATAGTTAATTTTTTTAACTATTTTCGGCGTTAAACTATTAACTGATGTAACTTTATTAAAGACCAAGAATAATAAAATAATATATTTATAGAAAAAACTTTTTTTTTGATTTTTATATATTATTTTATTCTTCTATTATTCCATCTTGAATAAAATGGATTCATGAAGTAAACTGAAACGGATATGCCCTGATTACACATATCCAGTTCTGCTTCTCATTTCCAAGAAGTAAGATCCGACAAGAGACATTTTATACAAAAATCCCAATTTAATTTTTGTAGTATTTTCATATTCCTAATACATTATACGGTTTCTGCTTCCCAGCATTTTTACCTTCCTGTCAGCACCAGAGTTCGTGAAAACGCCTGCTTTCAGAGCCACATAAAACGGAAATTTTAAAATAAAACCAGCATATTCCTGATACCCATAAGTTCCGCCAGAATCTGTCCCTGCGATAAATTTTATATTTTACACAATTATATTAAAATTCATCATCTTTTTCATTTTTAAAAATTGGCGAGTCAGATTTCAATAAAGAAGTAAAAAGCCGACAAAATGAAAATATCAGGGACACCATCAAAAAATCATCCATTTCCTTGAGGGAGATTTATTATGACAGAAAATACGGAAACACCGATCTATAAACCCCAAAATTCGTCCCGTTCCATCCCTGGCTTTCTCTTTCGTGTCGGCATTTCGCTGACCATTCTTGCGGTATGTACTGGCGGTGCGATTCTTTTAGGAAAACCAGACGCCCCGGCACAAAGAGTCGGAAAAAATATTATTATTCCTGTCGTTCAGGTGGAAACGGTACAAAAACAGGAAAATGGCTTAACCTTTACCGTGGATGGAACGGTGGTACCATTTCGGGAAGTTCCACTGGCCTCCGAAGTGTCTGGCCGGGTTTCATTTTTGGCAGAAAACTGCCGTGTCGGAAGATATGTCCGTAAAGGTGATATTCTATTAAAAATAGATTCCCGAGATTATGAATTCGCACTGGCACAGGCGCAGCAGCAGGCCACACAGGCAGAACGACAGGTGGCGGAATTAGACATAAGCATTCAGAACACAAAATATGAACTGGAAATCGCCCGGCAGCAACTTATCGTACAGCAGAGAGAACTGGCGAGAGTCCGAGAGCTGGCCAAAACATCCGCGATTTCTAAAACAGATCTGGACACGACGATTCTTCAGGAGCTGGAAAAGAAAAATTCCATTCAGACGCTGGAAAATCAGGTACGCACACTGGAATCACAGAGAGAACGCCTGGGCGCGAATCAGCGATTATCGGAAGTGGAAGTCGAAAAGGCACAGCTGGATCTGGACAGATGCACCATTATCTCTCCGCTGGATGGAGTGGTGGTGGAATTAGAAGCGGAAGAAGATAAATTCGTAAATCGGGGGGAATCCCTGGTAACCGTCCATGATACTTCTCGGCTGGAGGTACAGGCCAGCCTTTATATGAAACATGTGGAATGGCTCTGGAGCGCACGGAAAAATACCACGCGGGAAGTCTCTTTACATGAAAACACGAATCAAAAAAATATCTCCGCGAAAGAAAACACACACGAAAAAAGACTGGAACAAGAGTTTCTGGAAGAATTTTCTGCCACAGGAAATTTAGCTGGAGAAAGTCATATTTTGGGGAATACCGACATAAGCACCGAAAACGGGCAGGCACCGGCAGATCCATTAAATTTTTACCAGTTTAACCCGACAGAGGTTACGATTATTTATAAATTGGGGCAGACGGAATATGCATGGCGCGGTGTCCTGGAATATCTTGATGGACCTGGTTTAGACAGCAGAACACGTATGTTACCGTGCCGAATCGTGGTAAATGATCCGCTGGATGTTACGGTGGAAAATTCATCAAAACATTATTTAGTGGAGCGCCCCGCACTCATGCCGGGAATGTTTGTTCAGGTAAAGGTGCATGTGGTTCCGAATAAAACATTATTAAATGTGTCAGAGATGGCGATTATCCCTGGCGGCACGCTCTGGAAAGTAATCGACGGAAAATTGTCGCGCAGTCAGGTAACCACCGCGCACGTGGAAGATAATGAACGTGTTTTGGTATATGAGGATCCAGGGATTATAAATGCTGGGGATCAGGTGGTGGTATCTCCGCTGGCCTCACCGATAGAAGGGGCGGAAGTGCAGGTGATGAAATGAAGTCGATCGTAAAATGGGCGGTTTCCAATTTACCCGCCATGAATATTCTGACCATGGTCGTTCTGCTGGTGGGTTATTGGAGTCTGACCCAGCTAAAACGGGAAACGTTTCCGGATTTTGACCTGGATATGGTTTCGGTAATGGTATCATATCCCGGCGCGACACCCGAAGAAGTCGAGGAATCCATCTGCCAAAAAATCGAAGAAAATATTCGAGACATTAAGGGCATTAAGAAAATCACGTCGGCGGCCTCAGAAAATGTGGGTTCCGTTTCGATCGAAATGCTCTCGGATGTGGATGACCCCATGCGGGTACTGAATGAAGTGGATAGTGCCGTGGGCAGAATTTCCACGTTTCCCCAGATGTGTGAGCGGCCCGTGGTTCAGCTGGCGCAGGTGGAAGAAACGATTATTCGTGTCGGCATTCTCGGACCGCCCGACTGGAGCACGGACGCACAGTTACGTCTGCGGGATGTCGCGGAGCGTATCCGAATGGAAATGTTACGCCTGGGAAATATTTCCCGAGTGGATATCGTCGGCGGAAAAGATTATCAGATAGATGTGGAATTCGACGAAAATACACTTCGCAGTTATGGACTGACACTTCAGGAAGTGGCGAACATTATCGCGCAGGAAAATCATCAGCAGGCGGGGGGCACCATTCGCGGGAAATCCCAGGAAGTTTTACTGCGCAGCGACACGAAACAGGATGTCGGCTCAGAAATCGCGAAACTTCCCCTGATCGGCGTTTCAGAAGGAGCGAAACTCACAGTCGGGGATCTGGCGTATGTTCGGGATGAATTCGTGGATGAGGCCAGTAGTATCGCCATCCGAACGATAATGACAGAAGAGGAAATAAAAGAGAACACCATTTTTTCTGAACATGGGAACACGAAAAACAGAAATTCTGCCGGAATCCAAAACGAGGAATTTCGTGGAGGATCCGTGGAAGTGGAGAGTGCCGAAAATAAAAAACCCGGAAATAAAATAAATTCTGCAGGGGAAGGAAAGACGAAAAATATAAGATTTTCTGAAGATCGGCCATTTTTAGCGCTGGCCGTACAGCGAAATCCGGATGAAGACCTTTTCGCGATGATCGATTCAGTGTATGAATATCTTCAGACGGCGCAGGTTCCGCAGGGATATGATTTAATCACATGGGGAGACCGGTCTTCTGAAGTACGGGAACGTCTGTCCATGCTGGCGATGAACGGTCTGCAGGGTCTTTTAATCGTTTTCTTTTGTCTGACCCTTTTCCTGGACCTGCGCCTGTCCATCTGGGTGGCGCTGGGCATTCCGTTTTCACTTCTGGGAACGTGTTACATTCTGATGACGAATGACATGACATTAAATCTGATTTCCTCTTTCGCGTTTCTTATGGGTCTGGGAATCGTGGTGGATGACGCGATCGTCGTGGGAGAAAATATTTTTACATATCGTGAAAAGGGTTACTCGACAAAAGATGCTGCGATTTACGGAACCCTGGAAGTTCTTCCCAGTGTAATTTCCTCGATCGCCACGACTATTATCGCGTTTATGCCCTTACTTTTCGTGGCGGGTGTTATGGGGAAAATGATGTACACCCTGCCTCTGGTAATTATTTCCATGCTGCTGATTTCGCTGATGGAAACCATGACGATTCTTCCCGCGCACCTTTCCCACAAGGATAATTTAATTTTTCGAATTTTCCGATATGTCTTTTATATCTTCCGCTGGGTGTTTTATCTTCTGCAGTGGATGGCGAAATACGCCGCGGCGGCTTTAGAGTTTACGATTAAAAACTTATATCGCCCCACTCTGGTACGCGTAATGAATTATCGGGGAATTTTTGTCTGTACCTGCATGGGCATCATGATATTAACGGTCGCCATGTTAATCGGCGGCGTAATTCCTTTTGTCTTTTTCCCCAGAATGGACAGTACTTCGATCGTCGCGAATCTTCAGTTTCCGAATGGAACTCCAGAGGCTCTGACTCAAAAATGGGCGGAGGAAATCGAAGATGCGTACTGGCGTGTTTCAGAAAAGATTTTTCAGCAGACGGGCGAACAAATTTCCATTCACTCCATTCGGACGGTCGGCTCAAATATGGCGGGGCGTGCGCATGGCGGCGGCGCGTCCGGCGGAAGTTCCAGCCATATGGCCAGTGTGGAAATTCAGCTGACGGCCGCGGAAAAGAGAAGTATCGAGAGTTATAAAATCGTCGATTTATGGCGAGAAGAAACAGGAACGGTTCCCGGCGCGCTGGTTCTGACTTTTGATAGTGCGTTTAGTGGCCCCGGCGGAAACCCGATCGAATTTATGCTCGTGGCTCCGAGTGAATACAGTGATGAACTGGAAATGGCGGTGGCAAAATGCAAAGAAAAATTAAAGACTTATGATGGTGTTTTCGACATACGCGACAATAATATTCCAGGAAAATGGGAGTTTCAGCCCACGGTAAAAGAATTCGCGGCGACACAGGGTGTGCGTCAGGCGGATGTCGCGGAAGTATTACGTAATGCTTATTACGGCGCGGAAGTCATGCGTTTACAGAGAGGGCGTCATGAAGTAAAACTCATGGTGCGTTATCCTGAAGAAGCACGACGTTCGCTGGCAAGTTATGATGAATTACGGGTAAGAATCGGGGACGTGGAACGTCCGATCGGCGAACTGGCTGACGTTAAAATTAAACGGGGATATTCCACAATTAACCGAATTAATCAGCAGAGAGCGATTACGATTACCGCGAATATAGACGATACAAAAATCACGGCGAACCAAGTGATCCGTGATCTGAAAGGGGAAACCAAAAACCAGCGACAAAATGCGGGTTTTCTGACGGGAACCGCACAGGCGAATGACGTTACGGAAGATACGGGATTTTTACCTCAGTTAAAGAAAGATTTTCCGCATATCGACATTCGCTGGGAGGGTCAAAAAGAGCAGGAAGAGGAATCCTTTAATTCTCTGAAATTCGGTTTTGCTGCGGCCTTACTGGGAATGTTCGTTTTACTTTCCATGGAGTTTAAATCGTATACACAGCCTCTGATTATTTTGTCTGTCATTCCTTTCGCGGGAGTGGTGGTTCTGCTGGCACATGCGGTTACTGGTATGCAATTAACCTTTATGGGGGTTTTTGGCTTAATCGCGCTGGCAGGAATCGTCGTAAATGACGCTATTATTTTAATTGATTTCGCGAATAGAATGGTACGCGAAGAAGGAATGTCTGTTCAGCAGGCGTGTATCGAAACGGGAGTACGGAGGTTTCGGCCTGTGGTTCTGACCACCGTAACCACCGTCGGCGGTCTGCTTCCGATCTGTTTTGAAACATCCTTTCAGGCGCAGATGGTAATTCCCATGGCCTTTACCATGGCCTCTGGATGTCTCGGGGCGACCGTCCTCACTTTATTTTTAGTGCCTGTGCTTTTTTCCCTTTATGACCAATTTTCGACATTCATGACCCAAAAACTTCATCTGGAACACGATTAATGTTTTTTGTACCTGATACACTATAAATTTCTGCTTCCTGTGCCCGCCGACAGCCGGTATTTTGCTGGTCTAAAAATACCTGTTTTTCTGACCGCACGAAGCGGAAATTTAAAATGGAGTCCCATATTCCCTGTATTTTGTCTGAAAGACCATGAATTTTCTGTTTCCCTCCAGCAGAGGCAGCGTGACGTTTCATTTTTGCTAAAATACTGTTTTTGTGGATTTTTCGCTGCAGGAAAATTTCCTGAATAACGCATTTTACACCCGATACACGATAAAAATCCGCTTCTCCGGCATTTTTGCATTACGGAAAATGCCTGTTTTTCTGGCCGCATAAAACGGAAATTTAAAATGGAACTCCATATTCCCTGTATTTTGTCTGAAAGATCATGAATTTTCTGTTTCCCTCCAGCAGAGGCAGCGTAACGTTTCATTTTTGCTGAAATACTATTTCTGTGGATTTTTCGCTGCAGGAAAATTTCCTGAATAACGCATTTTATACCCGATGCACGATAAAAATCCGCTTTTCCGGCATTTTTGTTTTGCTGAAAATGCCTGTTTTTCTGACCGCACGAAGCGGAAATTTAAAATGGAACCCCATATTCCCTGTATTTTGTCTGAAAGATCATGAATTTTCTGTTTCCCTCCAGCAGAGGCAGCGTAACGTTTCATTTTTGCTGAAATACTATTTCTGTGGATTTTTCGCTGCAGGAAAATTTCCTGAATAACGCATTTTATACCCGATGCACGATAAAAATCCGCTTTTCCGGCATTTTTGCTTTACGGAAAATGTCTGTTTTTCTGGCCGCACGAAGCGGAAATTTAAAATGAAACCGGTATATTTCGCTAAAATACTGCTTTTAAGGAGCAAAAATCCTAAATTTTCATAGCGGCCAGAATTTATTTAACAGAATTCATGAGACTTAAAAATTTTTTATTTTAAAATCAGACCTCTTAAAAACTCGGTATTTTTCAGAAAAAATTTTCCGCGGGGGGTGGAAAAAATACGTGAACCAGATATGATATATTTATTCGATTATCTTATGATATACAGGTTCCCTTTTAAATTTCCGTTTCATGCGGCCAGAAAAATAGGCAGTTTTAGTAAAACAAAAATGCCAGTACAGTGAAAATTTATAGGTGTCCGACGTAATATTTTAGGAAAGTTTACTTTCTGTTAATTATGTACTGGTTCCATTCTTTTTCACTTTTATAAAGCCGTGATTTCAGACTGCACAGAAAATCAGAAGCTGAAATTTAAATTTATAATGTATTCGGGATAACGCCCGTTTCCAGGAATCATTTTACACGAAACAAAAATTTAAGCGAAAAGGTATTTTTTTACTAAAAATAACATTTTCGTCGCCGGAGTTTTTTCGGTGTTTACTTCACGTACTGACTGGTATGAATTTTAATCAGGAATAAAAATGGCAAAAAGAACTATAAATCGTAAAGAGCAGCGACTTCCGGTGGATGATTATGAAATGGAAATTGAGGAAGTGCTCGGAATTCATGAGGATGAAGACGAAGAAGAGGAAAAGCCGGTAAAAAAAACCCGGAAAAAGGTTAAACGGGCCACAAAAACCTCCGCTGCCGCTAAAGAAGTACGTCTAAAGGCTTTTTGGGGAGTTTACTCCCAGTCGTTACAGTGTGTGAAACTTTTTGAATATGGTGACCGTGAGGAAGCGGAAAAATTGGCGGCTGACCTGACAGAAAGTAAAAAAGCGCCACATTTCGTTCGTCTGGATAAACAGGTTATCGAATAAAATTATTGGCCCACATAAAAGTTTTCTTTTTTTCCTGCATTTTTGGCCAGAGAAAATGCAGGATAAGAGGAGTGTGTCTGCTCGGACCGTCTTCAGAAACGAAATTTTTTATTTCTGATGCTCTACATATCCGATACACTATAAAATTTCGCTTCTGCGGCATTTTGCTTCGCAGAAAATGTCTGCTTTCAGAGCCGCAAAAAACGGAAATTTTAAGTGAAACCAGTATATTCCCTGTCTGCTGAGCAAAATTCACTGAAAATGCAGATTTCCATGGGCCGCAGCAAAAAGAAAATTTAAAGTAAATCGGCATACCGCACACCGTGTGCCGTTCCTGCCTCAGAAACATATCCTGTTTTTAAATTTCATTTTATGCACTTCTGAGAACCAGAGGCATTTTCAGTAAGCTAAAATGTCAGAAGATCGGGAATTTATAGCCCCATCAGAAAGATAAACTCTTTAACGCATCATCTTCTTTCGAAAAACTTTAAACGTGATTCACAGCACGCGTCTCTGCCCGAAAAAAATTCACTCTTCGGATGAAAAACACGTGTTTTCCAGTATCCACTGAGCATAATCCCGATTTTCTATTAAAATTTCTCTGGATATAATTTCCGGCACATCATATGTATGTGCTCTGCGAATTTCATCACTTACTTTTTCACGCAGTGACGCTCGAGTCTTCAGAGTTACTCGGCATTCTCGAGATTCCTCCAGTTTTCCATTCCAAAAATACACGCTGGTCACTTCCGGTATCATCTGCCCACAGGCCACCAGACGTGCCTGAACGAACTGCCGAATCATCTGTAAAGCCTGAGTCGGATCATCATGAGTAAAAATGATTTCCACAAAACTTTCCATTAAGAAAACTCCTGTATAACCCGGTTTATATCCGATGCACGATAAAATACCGCTTCTCTGGCCCACCACCGACCGGTGAGCATTTCATAACGCACGAATACCTGTTCTAAGAATCACACAAAACGAAAATATAAACGAGAAATGTAAAAGTACATGAAACACAAATTTTCATTTCACGCAGAAACAAAAAAACACAAGAGATCTCGGAAAGGCAAAATATCTGAACACGAAATATCTCGCCAGTAAAAAATTTTAATATTCATGGGGCGGATAAAGCTCCATGGTAACTCGGAACCGGCGATTCGGATATTTATCGTCTATATTTGTCGTACGGTGATAAGAGCGCATATAACTGCGGAATTTCTTTCCCGCGGTTTCCGGCGATTCATACAGAAGTAAATTCGGATCACTGGTAACCCGTTTCGCCATATGGAACGCGCGCAGTGAAATAATCAGTCGCTGTAAATCACCGGTATACCCCTCAAACGTTATTTTTTCCACTTCCAGATGTGCATTAAAATAATAGGTCAGACTGCCCACCAGATCCGATTTATCTGGCCCCGTTACTAAAGGAACACGGTATCCACGAGTATGTAATGGACCCACACTGGCCACATTTTCCCACCGAGACGTTACCCACTCCGGATCCACATCAAATTTAAAAACGTCCAAAAAATTATAAAAGCGTAACCCTTTTACTGAATTTCCCTCCGCAAGAACGGTTTCCTGCATTCCACCAGGTTCTGTAACCACCGCAGAAGAGGTTCCCGTGCCAGACGAAAGAGAATAAAATTCATTACCATTTCCCGCTTTAACCGTCCCAGGAATCATTCCCATAACTTCCATATTTTCTGTTCGCGCGGCCACCTGAACACCAGAAGAATGGACAGGCGATAAAACATGCTCATCCTCAGGAAACGAAAAAGAAGAACTCTCCGAAAGTCCATTTTCAGAAAGAAGTTCTTCCGTTATTTCCTCACGAGAAGATTCCACTCCCGCTCTGACAGCGAGATCCCCAGCATATTCACCACTCTCAGGATACCCACCCTCTTCTGCGCCCTCATTCTTATAAAACGCCGAAATCTCCGCATTTTGACGTATTTCATCACTCTGCATCCCATCTAAAATGGCACTTCCCACCGGAACGATTTCCATTTCTCCTGTATCTTCTGTTTTTTCACTCCAGGCACGCCCAGAGGAAACCAGACTAAATGGTGATGAAGAAATCTTATTTTCCTCATATATTACACCCATTTCAGGAAGCACGTTCTTTTTAGCCGCATACGTCCGATTATATCTTTCATCTTCCGAACGATTCACCTCTCTTTCAGAAGAGAACACTAAACCCAGGGATAAAATCCCCACGAAAAGAGACGTCCGGTGAAAAAATACTCGCCATGAATGATTATTTTGTGATACGCCCGCCATTTTCTGCCATCCTTTTTGCAAAAATATTTTACTGCTCCACTTTAAATTTCATTCCTTCCGGCCAGTGACGACACTTTTTGTCGCAAAAAATTCATGTATTAATTTTACTTTAAATTTCCATTTCGTACGGCTCTGAAAGCTGGGATTTTTAGCAAAAATAAAATGCCGGAAAGTGAAAATTTATAGTAAATCGGACACAAAATGTCCAAAAAAGCGGAATTTTAATCGTGCACCGGGTAAAAATTAAATTTATCGTGTATTAAGTAATATTTACATTCCTTTCTATTATTTAATATACTCCATAAAATGAAATGATGCTTTTTATACATCCGTTTTTTACAGAAAAAATAACTGCCGAGATCCGTTTTTTTTGTCATATTCCACAAAATCCTACAAAATTTTTTAGGCATCTTGACAAAAATACACAAAAAGAAGAAAATCTTTCATGTACTGGTTCCATTTTTATATGCTGGTTCTACTTTTTAAATTTTTCGTTTTATACTGGTTCCACTATAAATTTCCGTTTTTTGCGGCTCTGAACGCATGCATTTTCAGCCAGTCTGTGAAGGACAGGAAAACAAAATACCAGTACGCCTCTCGGCGGACAGAAAAAGCAAAAATTTATTGTATATCCGTTATAAAAATTTCAGTTTTACACAGTTACGGAAAAATATTTCACACCTCGTGAAACCGGAGAAACTTTATTTCTCGTATTCAGAACTTTATCATTTTTGTTTATCTCCACGGCTTCCGATAAATTTTCGCTGCCCGACATTTTCTCACCTCATGAAGGAACGTCTGACCATGTGTTTTTATTTTCATTTCCCCAAAATGACTTTTTCCTATTTTCCATCTTATTTACTTTCCGTCTTATTTTTTGCCTTTCTAAATTTTCCTCTTTACACCCAAGAAATTTCCTCCAGCACGAATCGGAATACTTCCCATTCTTCTGAAGCTCCGAACGTCATTCTTATCATGCTGGATGATGTGGGTTTCGGAGACCTGCCCTGTTATGGAAATAAAAGAATCCAGACGCCAAATATTCACTGGCTTTACGAAAACAGTATTCGCATGAATAATTATCACTCCAGCACGATTAGTGCCCAGACATCCGCCGCGCTTCTGACGGGCCGTTACCCTGAACGGATGGGCGTCTGGCGTGACGCGGCCAGCAGGAACATTTTACGTTTCGGAGAAATTACGCTTCCCGAAATTTTGAAAAAACACGGATACCGTACTGCAGTTTATGGAAAATGGCATCTTGGAAACGGGGAGCTGTACCGTCCAGAATTCCGGGGTTTCGACGACTCTCTGATCATTCCCGCTGGAGGTCTGGGACAGATTTCCGACTGGTGGGGAAATACAGATCATGATCCCATCATGCTCCATAATGGAAAACAGGTACGCACACGTGGTAATATCACAAAAACACTTTTCCAGACCGCACAAAAATTCGCACTACAAAAAAATGAAAAACCGTTTTTTATATACCTTCCCCTGACGATCTGCGCACCACCTTACCGCCCCACGGAAAAATATCTGGACCACTTCCGCGCCGAGAATATCCCTGAAGAAACTGCTAAATTTTATGCCCTTCTGTGTGAATTCGACGATTCTTTAGGCGAATTACTCCGAAATTTACAGAAAAATCACATCTTACGTAATACCGTCATTATTCTCACCTCCGATAATGGTTCTGCCCACACATCTTATAATCATCTTTATTCCGGCGCGAAAGGATCTCTGCGTGAAAGTGGGCACCGAGTACCTTTCTTCATCTCTTGGCAACAAAAATTACACAAAAAATTTAACACGGATATAAACCGGCTCGTGGCGCATATCGACGTAACTCCCACGATCCTCGATTTTTGCGGCATCCCTACCGACCATAAATTAAACGCACGTTTTGATGGGGTAAGTTTCCGCCCCATTCTTCTCTCCGGCGGAGAGTCCTGGTACAAAAGAACTCTTTTCATGCAGCCTCTGGAAACAGAAAAAATCCAGTCTCCGGCAGGTTCTCTGGTCATGACGGACAAATTTCGATTATTAAATGGTCAGGATCTGTATGATTTACAGCAGGATTCACGCCAAAATAAAGAAGTTACCGTCCAGTTCCCGGAAGAAAAGAAACTTCTGACAAAACTTTATCAAAAATGGCATAAAGAAGTCATCCTCTCAGAGGGTGCCCGCATAAATCCTATTTATGTTACCGGCGACATGACTTTTTCTCAAAAGATTCTCTTTAAAGATGCCGTCCAAAAAATAGCATACGAAACAGAAAAAACTCCTGATTTAAACACACAGCAAAAAATTTTGAAAAAACTCCTGACGCAAGAAAATAAGTTTCCAGATAAAAACAAAAAAAGCAGAAGCACTTCCTCTGAAAAAACGGATCCCACTAAAAAATCTCCGAATTCTCAAAATACGCAGAAAACCACATTCTCACACACCACATTAACATGTTCTGACTGGCGAATTTCTCCCCCTCTGGTTTTTCCCGAACAAATACTGCTTTTTCCACCTGAAATCGGCTTCTGGGACGTGGAATTTTTACAGGAAGGAACCTATGAATTTACATTACGAATCTCCCCACTTCCCTTAAAACGTCCCATTCCCGCGACACACGCAGTCATTTATATAAATGAGAAATCTTATCGTGCCCCGGTTCCCCAAAATGCCGCAGACGTCAAATTTCGTCTGAAAATCCCCGCCGGTTCCATAAAAATTCGCGCTTCTTTCCTGGATAAAGACAGAGCTTTCGGTGCTTTTTTTGTACTCATTCAAAAAATCAGTGAATGACCTCCCTGTATATTATCCCGATACACTATAAATTTCTGCTTCTCCGGCATTTTTGCTTCGTTAAAAATACCTGCTTCAGATCTGCACAAAATGAAAATTTAAATGAGAATCAGTATTCCCGCATTAAAAACCGCACAAAACGGAAATTTAAGGGAGAACCTGATATATCTTGTGTCCTCTTTTTAAATTTTCATTTTGTGGGTTCCTGAATGCAGAAACATCTTCCGCGAAGAATTAAAGTCAGAAAACAGATTTTATCATGAATCGGACATGAAATGTACTTTTTTTACCCAACAAAAAAATTACAGGCATTCATACGAAATTTTCTCAAAAATTTTACAAAAATAAAATTTTTTGTAAAAAAATAAAAAATTGCTCTGGACGCATTTCTCAAAATCTATTATTCTCCTTCTGCGATTAAGTTTTTTTGGATAATACGCGATGAAAAAATTTCCACGTTTTCAAATTTCCGTCCTTATTTTATTCATAACGGTAACACTTACGGTTATACAGGGAGGGTGCGCTCCTTCCAGACAGACAAAACAGTCTCTCATATGTCTGGAACAGGAAAACGCTGCGCAGAGAGCACGGATTTTTGACGATAAATGCCGAATCGAGGAATTTCGTCGCGAAAACGCCAGTCTCAAAAAACGTATTCGCACGCTGGAAGATCAGCTCGCGACACGTGAACAGATCCCGAATCGTATTCAGAATTATTCTTCACGTTCTTCTGCACGAACGGATACCGCCTTACGCGCTCAGTCTGTTCCCAAGAAGAGTCCTCCGCATACGGAAAATTCCATTCTTCCCTCCACGAATAACGTCATTTCACCAGAGCCTCCAAAAATAGAAAAAGGAACTCCTTCTTCTGTTACACCCACAGATATTTTCACCCAAAATATGCTCACAGAAGCTCCTGTTTCTGCTTCCGTGGGAAATCTCGCCCGACTTTCCGCCGCACCCGACTCACTTCCAAAAAGAATCCGTGTCAGAAAAACAGACAGTTCTTCCGTGCACCGCGTACGATTACTGGAAAACAGCATCCGTCCATGTAATTATGACGGTTTATACCTAAATTTCCAGATGTTCGACGAAAATCATCAGATCATTCTGGCGGCCGCCCCAGTTATCGTCGCCGTAACAGATCCCTCTCAGCCACAAGAACATTCACTCATTTCCAGATGGATCTTTACCGCCGAAGAAATCGCCGAAATCATTAACTCTGGAGAGGCTTCCCTCTCAGTTCCTCTGGGACTCGCCTGGGAACACGGATGTCCTCAAAACTTAAAACTGAAAGTTCATATCCATTACTCCACCAGCGATAACCGACAGCTGATCGACGAAGTTTCTGTAAACCTCCAGGAAGCGGCTTTTACAGAGCCACAAAAAGGTCTCGCTGCCGAAATCGCCCCCATTCACGCACAAATTGGCCACGCTCCCTCCCAGCAAAACACTCAAAACACTCAGAACACTTCAAATTTCGGAATTTCAAAATTTAACTCCACTAAAAATCCTCCGACTTCAGATCAGACGCAGCATTCTCAAATTTCTCCCACGATAAAACGTCCTGTCTGGACACCTGACCCTTCATAAAACACATTTTTGGGCCTATGATATGCGTAAATCATTCATACGCGTTATAATCCTCTTAAATTGCATAATTTTTTCATCTTCTTTAATAAATTTATAAAAATATTCCTAAAAAATTCTTGAAATTATCTCCATTTCCGATTATTATGATAAAGATGAGTTCTTTCCTTAAAGGAAAATTATTTTTCGTTTTCCCTCAGGAGATATTTTTACATGATTATTTTTGTCCACATCTCAACAAAAATACTTTTGTGAAAGAAAACTCATAACCTTATTAGGATTTCAGTAAGCATTTTTGTTTTCTTATTTCCCTATTTTGGTTTTTGTGCACGGATTTTTATCGGATCATACCCGTTTTCAACTAAATATTTCCTAAATATCCATGGAATATTACGTCATTTTCAGGAGCAGACCTATATGCGTCGGAAATTTATTCTCATTATCATTTTTTATGTCGCGTTTTTAACTCCTTCCTTCTTTTCTGCATCCCTTTCCCGGGCAGAAAAAGATCAGGTCCAGATTCTTCAGAAAATGTTCGCTTCTGGAGTAAATAAATATAATTCTGGAAAGTTTAAAGATGCATATGATGATTTATCGAAATGTATCCACCTAAAAACAGAAAATCCCAGTATTTATTATTTCCGTGGACTGGCTCTTTTACAGCTGGGACGTGAGGAGGACGCGGCCGAAGATTTTAAAATCGGCGCGAACATGGAAATAAAAAATCCAAAATCTCAAACAAAAATTGGATACGACTTAATTAATGTTCAGGGCGCACTCCGATTAAAGCTGGAGGAATACCGCACTGATGCAAAATTAGCGGCTTACCAGTATATGGTAAAAATGGACAGTTATCGCACCGAAACTGGCCAGACGACCGCTGGTCTGGATTATGGTGGTTATGGATATACAGATGCGAATGAAGTTCCCGGAATTTTAGACGATTATGAGATTCCTGAATTCGGAGAACCCACAAGCGGTACGGTTTCAGAACCCAGCACAGATATAACTGATGATTTCGGAGACGATTTAAATGATGACTCAAATGATGACTCGGCCGATAACACTCCAGCTGACGGTGAAGATGATTTCGGAGACTATTTAAATGACGATTTAAATGATGACTCGGCCGACGACACTCCAGCTGACGGTGAGGATAATTTCGGAGATGATTTAGACGATTTA
>JAUNBR010000084.1 GCA_030527015.1 Planctomycetia bacterium | reverse complement strand
CTGGTTCCACTTTAAATTTCCATTTTGTGCGGCTCTGAAAGCAGGCATTTTCAGCGAAACTAAATGCCGGGGAAGCGGAAATTTATAGTGCATCGGGGATATACTGGTTCCACTTTAAATTTCCATTTTGTGCGGCTCTGAAAGCAGGTATTTTCAGCGAAACTAAATGCCGGGGAAGCGGAATTTATAGTGTATCGGATATAAAATGTTTAAAATTTACTCCAAAATTAAACTTTTAACACAAAATCATTTTCTCCTGAAGAACCTGTCTTCTTTCTATTTTTGTTTTTTCAGATACTTTTTTTACTCAAAAAGTTCCGTTTTCATGCATTCTCATATCCAAAATCCTTTCCACATTTATCGTTTTCGCAGACACGGTATCACGCGAATAACCTGCATATTTTTTCTTCTCTGCTTTTTTCTTCTATTTTTGTTAATTTTACCCTTTTTTTGGCCAGATATTTCATTTACTCCACAAAAACAGTTTACTGTTCATGGAGTTTCCATGAGTCCTGCATTAAAAGGGAACCTTCTTTCCGTACCCTGCCCCCAGTGCAGCGAACAAATGTTCTTCTCCGACTTAACCGGCGTCTGCCGTAACTGCCGGTGGATAAAATTTCAGAATCCAAAATGGCTGAAAGAAAATAATCTGCGCTTTTCTGACACGAACGTTATTTTTGTAGACAGATCACGGAAAACTCCACGTTTTGGAGAAATTATTCTCGTTACGCCAGAATCTCTTCATAAAAATACAGAAAAATTAGTGGCAAAACGTGTCTGGGGACTTCCTGGTGAAAAAATAAAAATCCAAAATGGAATGGTTTATATAAATGGATTTCGGCCTGTGCGCTCCCTGGAATTACTGGAAGAGATGCGTATTTTAGTTCATAATGACACATACCGTCCTATGAATGACGAAAAAAAAGCCGTTTCCAGATGGAAAGGAACCGGAAAATGGTACGCTGGAACAGAAATAGGACGCTGGATCTGTGATGGCTCCGAATTTTTTGAAAAAAATCTTCTTGCAAAAACCTCTATAAACTCCGTTCTGACATATCATCACGCCGAAGCTCGTGTGATAACGGAAAATTCTGAAAAAACAGCACGTGTAAAATTTTGTCCCGCACGGATAACGAATCAGAGAGCAGAAAATGGTACGCAGATGCGAACTGCATGGATACACCCTGCCGAAGAATTTATGTTATCCTTTCGGCTTCACACACTTCAAAATCTGGATTTTATCGCAGTTTCATTACCCCGTAAAAAAAACTTATTCTTTCCAGACCAAAATCTCTTTCCATTTTCTCTGATGGAAAATTTTTCTTTCCTAAACGAAAAAAATAATGTGGAAATATTTTATTTCGCATTAAATCCCCAGGCATTTCAGGGAAAATCGAAAGCTCCGCATGAACATTTTTATGTACTTTCATCCATAAAAAAAACTGCAGATGGATTCTGCCTGGCCGAACCATCCGAACTTTTAATATCCACCATGGATGGACTTCCAAGAACATGGGAAAACAAAAAATTACTTCAAGAATTAAATATTCCAGCATTTATCCCTTTTCAAAATCTGGCACACTTCACCTTTAAAAATCCTTTTTTTCTTAAATCGCAGAAAAAACCAAAAAAAATTTCCGTTTTTGGCTTTCTTCCAGCATCTATTTCTTGGGGTAAAGCAAAAAATACGTCAAAAATTGCTTTCGTCGGGAAAAATAAACTGGAAATCTCAAAAATAATTTTATATAGAAATGAATATTTTTTCAAAAACGCAGTACAATTTTCTTCCACTCAAAAAATTCATGATCGGGCACCCTCTGATGGATATTTTTTACTGGGAGATAATTCTTATATAAGTGAAGACAGCCGAGCCTGGGGGAGGATTTCCCAGGATAAAATATATGGTACACTTTTAGAAAATAAAGATGCGCAGAAGAACATATGCACAGAAAACAGCTTTTTTTAAGTCTCTTTTTTAAATTTCTCGTTTTATACTGATGCCACTTTAAATTTCTGTTTTGAGCGGTTCTGAAAGCCAGCATTTTCAGCGAAGTAAAATGCCGGGGAAACGGAATTTTATATGTATCGGGTATATATAACCCTCCCCAAATAAAAATTATCGTATCCGATATATGCTGGCTCCATTCCTCATTCCTTTCTCATGGTCACAAGAATCGGTATTTTACGCAACAAAAAACATCAAAATGAACGTTTCTTAAATATTCATAATCAAAATTATGTTTTTTTACTTTTAAATATAAAAAACACCTTTTTTATTTTACGATTTTTCGTATAATACATTTTCGCATTTCGTGAGAAATGTGTCCGTTACACAAAAATAGGAAATTTTGTCTCGGACGCAAGAAATGAAGTATCAGGATGCACAGACTGTGACGAAACTAACGATTATCGTTCCATATAATGGAAAGTCAGAATCTCTGGAAGACACACTGGTCTCACTTTTAGAAAATCGGCCTTCTGAAAGTGAAATTCTTGTTATTTTAAATAACGCATACGAAAATATATATGAACTGAGGGAAGATGAAGTCCGTTTTATTCATAATTTCCATTCTAATAAAAATTTTGAAACCGCTGTGGAAACCGCTGTTCAGTCTGTAAACTCTGATATTCTTCATATCGTCCCCTGCGGAAGTCGGGTCCGTCCTGGCTGGACAGATGCAGCCATCCAAATTTTTGATGATCCGAATATTACCTGTGTTATTCCTGTTTTATATGAAACGGAAGAAAAAAACTCACTGCTTCTGGCACAAGGATTCTGTTTTTCATACACAGGAGATTTAGTCCCCGGGAATAATAATACCTTATTTTCAAAACAAAAAGAACCTGATTTTTGTGTTCCCCATCCTTTCGGCATTTTTTTGCGCCGAGAAGCATATCTGAATGCGGGTGGACTGGATCATTCTTTCGGCGGAGCACTTTCTATCATCGATTTAGTTTTGCGCACACGAAAAAAAGGCGGAAAAATTGTATCCACATCTGCTTCCGCCCTTCAGATTCCCCGTGAAATGCTTTATCCTGATGGACCAGACAAAACATCTCAGCAGGTGAAACGCCTTTTTTGGCGCTGGTTTTTTGCACCGAATCCCTTTCTCGGCCTTTTAGCTCTGCTGACAAAATGTTTTTCGTTCTCCAACAAAAAAACACTTCTTTATAAAAAACCATAAAATTTCACACAAAATTCGTAATATCCCGGTGATTTTTTCATATTAAACATTATTATATTATAACTCGATACACTATAAATTTCTGCTTCCTCAGCTTTTTGTTTCGCTGAAAACACCTGCTTTCAGAACCGCTCGAAACGGAAATTTAAAGTAGGAGCAGGTATAAGCACAGACTGTATTAGAAAATTCACCACAGACGGGCGAGAAAACTGAAATTTAATGGAAAATCAGAATATATCATCGGTTGTCAAAACTTCCGGAATGATGTAAAATAAAGAGGGAAATATGAATATATATTTATCATTTCTATTTTTTATGTAATCGTTTTTCTTGACTGTTTCCTTTCATTTCCGTTTCACTTACCATGACTGGATGTTTTCTGTGTTCCATGAAATGGCGGAATTTTATCGGAAAAAGAGAAAGAAACGAAAATTCATCTCCGTTTCATTTTATACTAAATTTACTTTAAAATCGCTTTCGTGATAATCCTGCAGAAAGATCCCTGCAGCAAAAAAACTGGAAATGTAAATGATTTAGTGAAAATATAAAAAAGTGTCGGAGTAAAATCGGCGTATCATATAACACATCTGGATAAAAAAATAAAATTTATATAAAAATTTACCTATTTTACTTAAAATTTAAATCCATACGATAACTTTCTGCTGATTTTTCTGTAAACCTGAACGGAAAAGTCATGCATCCGTCACTGACAGAGCTGATGGAGAGAAAAATGATAGTGTATCATCGGATATAAGAACATTACGGAAAGGAAATTCTTTATGGGATTTCAGGACAGGGATTATTATCGGGAACCACCACATTCTTTTGAGTATGGGGGAACACAAAAAAACCAAAAATCGGCCGTCTTCATTATTATCGCTGTAAATGTTATTATCTGGCTGGTAAACGCATTCTTTTTTAATGCGGGAAACATGGATCCCAGCACGACGAACCGCGATTTAAATGATTATATGTGCATTCACTCCTCGGATCTTTATAATCCGCTGCAGTATTACCGATTTATCACTTCCGGTTTCGCACACGACAGTTCGAATGGATGGCATATTATCGGAAATATGCTCACACTTTTTTTCTTTGGACCTCCGGTGGAAAGACGTTACGGGAAAAAAGAATTCCTAATTTTTTATATGTCAGCCATTATTCTCAGCGGAATATTCTGGTGCATCATGACGAATCTGTTTCCTGTGGTAAATATTTTTGGCCAGACGGTGGATATTTCCGCGGTGGGTGCCAGCGGTGCGGTCACAGCGATCGTCATTTTGTTCGCGTTTAATTATCCTCACGCACAAGTTCTGCTGATGTTTATTATTCCCATGCCTGCATGGATTCTCGGTATTTTACTGGTAAGTATGGATCTTTTTGGCGCACATAACGGAAATACAGGAATCGCACACAGCGCTCACCTGGGAGGCGCGGCGTTCGCGGTTCTGTATTATCTTCTGAGGTCACCCGTTTTACGTATCCTCGGAGCACAGCCTTCTGGTATTTTCACGCGACATCCCCGATTACGTACTTATGGATCACATGACCAAAATACATCCTCTGCGCATTTCTCTTCCGAAAGATCACCATCACCGAATATGTCAGAACAGTATTCGGGTTATGCACAGACACCGGAAGATGATGCGGAATTTTTAGCACTAAAAATTCAGGTGGACGAAATCCTCCGAAAAATCAGATACTCCACCATGGACAGTTTATCGGAGGAAGAGAAAAAAACACTGACAGAGGCCAGCCGTATTTTCGCAGAACACCGGCGCCGCCGAGGATATTAGTGTGGTGACAAAATAACTCGTTTTTATCTCATACGGCATATAAGTTTTTTCACCCATGATGTTTATACCCGATACACTATAAATTTTCGCTTCCCAGGCATTTTGCTTCGCTGAAAATGCCTGCTGCGAACAGGGAGAAATAAAAATGTCGGGAAAGTGAAGATTCATAGTGCGTCTGGCATAAAACCGAATATTATATTTTATTCATCATATTTTCATTTTTTATTAAAATTTTAGGAACACGAAATGACTCTGAAAAAATTTTTTACTGCTTCTTTATGCACACTTCCCTGCCTGTTTCTTTTTTTTACTCTGACTGAGTGTCAGGAAATATCCGCATTACAAAATCCAAAAGAAGAGAATACTTCCACGCCTCATTTTATTTTGGGGGATCTGGCGATAAAACGGCAAAAGAAACTCGGGTTTATTGCCCCTTCCACGCTGGAAGAGCTGGAGAAACAGGTTACCGCAGAGGGAGGATGGATCGAAAATGCGCTCCGGGATGGGGAAGAACTGGTTTATAATTATGTAAACCGGAAACCCGCCATGACTTCTGTTTCCGAAGCAAGAAAAATGGTAAATGACTTTCCCGATTCTGAAAAAGCGAATGAAATTATCCAGACCACGCTCTGCCGTATGCCAGATTCCGGCCCGGCCTCAGCGACTCATAATTATGAGGAAGTGGATTATAACGCGGAAATGTCACGTCATTTAAGAGCAGATGCCAAAACTTTTAATCCTCTGCTTTACAGCACCATGTATGAAGCGGAAGTACAGAGTCTGATCGGAATAAACCTTTTTTCTTTTACGTATGATACTTTTGAACCATACGCCACGAGTGACACAAATGTTTCTTGGCACACCAGCGCGAATCGTTTAATCGATAAAGTGGTCATGCGAGACGACATGACTTGGTCTGATGGAAAGCCAGTTACCGCTTATGATGTGGAATTTTCTTTTAAGGTGATCATGTCTTCCATGGTACCTGTCGTGGCAGTTCGAAGCGGAACGGATCTTCTTGTGGACGTAAAAGCATATGATGAACGTACGGTCGTCTTTTTTCATGAAAAAGCCATGCCCATTAATGTCTTTAATATGCTTTTCCCTATTATTCCAAAACATATTTACGAAAACACCATTCCACAGGATCCGACTTTAACGAAGAGTGAAATTCACGTCGAACTGGAAAAAAATCCTGTCGTGGCAGGTGCTTATGTTATCGAAAGCCGGAAACGGGATTTTGAAATCATTCTGAAACGCCGAGAGGGTTCATACATGCATAACGGAAAACAGGTACGCTCAAAACCTTTCTTCCAGCGTGTGCGTTTCCGCATTTCACCAGAGCCTGCCTCTGCTTTAATGCGTATGAATCGCGGGGATATCGAAATTATGCAATTAACGCCCGAACAGTGGACGACACAGACAAAAAGTTCACGTTTTACCGAGAAAAACACGAAAACCACTTCCACGGAATGGGCATATCAGGCGTGCTGGTGGAATCTGGAAGAACCTTTTTTCAAAGAACGTAAGGTACGAGAAGCACTTTATTACGCGATCGATTATGATACCCTGTTAAATATTAATCGTCATGGCCTGGACCGTCCCTGTCTGGGAGTGGCTTCTGAAGACTCTCCCTGGTTTCCGAAAAATGCGAACATTCCGGCTCCGCGGCAGGATCAGGATCTGGCCAGAAAATTACTGGATGAAGCCGGCTGGCGTGATGACGATAAAGATGGCATCAGAGAAAAAATTATTAATGGAAAGAAAGTTAAATTTTCGTTTACGCTTTTAGTCGCCAATTCTCCAGATAACATTCCGTTAAGTATGTTAATTGAAACATCTCTGCGAGAAATCGGCATTTCATGCCGCACGGTACCTCTGGAATGGACCGTACTTATCGATAATATGCAGAAGAAGAAATTTCAGGCTGCCATCTCCGGATGGGGCGCCGGCGCGGATCCTTATACCCTGCGAAATGTCTGGGCCACCGGAGAGGCCAGAAATAATATCGGGTATTCGAATAAAGAAGTGGACCGACTTTTTGATGAAGGAGAATTGGAATTTGACCGCCAAAAACGTATGGCGATTTATCAGAAAATCCACATGCTCATTTATGACGACATCCCCTGTTTATGGCTCTTCTGCAGAAACAGTTATTATGGTTTTAATAAAGATATTCGTGGACTGGGATTTTATCCGCGTGGTCCCATTTACGGCACCGCCTGGAAAGAAGCCGTGCGAACACCGTGACACACCATCACTACGATTTACCATACTGGTTCCACGTTAAATTCCCGTTTTAAGCGGTTCTGAAAGCACGTGTTTCCAGCGAAACAAAAAATGCCCGGAAACGTGGAATTTTATCGTGCGGCGGGTATAAAATAAATTTCACATGGCAGAGGTTTTACTCCTCTGCTTTTTTATTTCCGCGCCCTGCGGTATTTTCTTAGAAGGTAAAGAGAACTTTCTGATGCCGATACACCTCTGTCTGCGGACATGCAGTTTATCACCGCCGGATGATAGGAGCATAAAATTTATGCGGTTCACTGCGCCCCAATTTATGCAGATGCTCCTTTACATTCCCGTTTTAAGCGGTTCTGAAAGCACATGTTTCCAGCGAAACAAAAAATGCCCGGAAACGTGGAATTTTATCGTGCGGCGGGTATAAAATAAATTTCACATGGCAGAGGTTTTACTCCTCTGCTTTTTTATTTCCGCGCCCCGCGGTATTCTTGGAACGTGGAGAGAATTTTCTGGTGCCGATATACCTCTGTCTGCGGACGTACGGTTTATCGCCGCCGGATGATAGGGGAATTTATGCGGTTCACTGCGCCCCAATTTATGCAGGCGCTCCTTTAAATTCCCGTTTTAAGCGGTTCTGAAAGCACGTGTTTCCAGCGAAACAAAAAATGCCCGGAAACGTGGAATTTTATCGTGCGGCGGGTATAAAATAAATTTCACATGGCAGAGGTTTTACTCCTCTGCTTTTTTATTTCCGCGCCCTGCGGTATTTTCTTAGAAGGTAAAGAGAACTTTCTGATGCCGATACACCTCTGTCTGCGGACATGCAGTTTATCACCGCCGGATGATAGGAGCATAAAATTTATGCGGTTCACTGCGCCCCAATTTATGCAGATGCTCCTTTACATTCCCGTTTTAAGCGGTTCTGAAAGCACATGTTTCCAGCGAAACAAAAAATGCCCGGAAACGTGGAATTTATCGTGCGGCGGGTATAAATTTTAGTTTTCATACCCAGTTTACTTTAAAATTTCACCTCTGTGGCCACAAAAAAATCGGTATACCATACAGGCACACCGATTTCCTTATCATGAATTATCAAGACATATACAGATTTTCCTTTAAATCTCCATTTTTTACGGCTTTAACCGCAAATATTTTCAGCAAAACAAAAATGCCGGAAAATGGAAATTTATAGTATATCGAGTAATAAATCAGCTAAAAATCAAGAAACTTTACTTCCGGATTTAGTCAAAATTTACCATACTTTATGATAAATTATTTCTTATGACGGATCTTTGAACGCATCTTTCTCTTTTTTCGCCCGATCTTCCGCCGACCTTTTCCAGATTTTTTTGTTCCCACAATAATGTCTCCTCAAAATTTAAAATAAATAACTTTTCTTACCCGACACAGTGTTTTTTCTGTCCCTCAGTATTTCATACCATACAAAATACGATTTTTAAACCGCATCGGAAATAAAAGGACTTATGCACGCGACACACTCTAAATTTTGGCTTCCTCTGTGTTTCATATGGCAAAAACCTGCCCAAAAAACTACAGGTATTAAAACTTAAAGTAAAAGCACCACCTCTAAACATTTCATTTATAAGGCTCAAATTTCCAATTTAAGTTTTATACAGCTATGAAAACAGGCATTTTGAGAATCACAAATACCGAAGAAGTCTCTTTTTATCGTGTATCAAGATAAAATATTACTTTACAAGAAACGAAATTATATCCAAAAATCCCCTTTCCACAAGAGGGGGTGCCTCTTTTTGCGCTTTTAGCTTTTTCTTTTTTTGCCCAGTTTATACCCGATACACTATAAAATTCCGCTTCACCGATAATTTTACTTCGTTAAAAATTCCCGCTTTAAGAACTGCGCAAAATGAAAATTTAACGTGGAATCAGTATATTTACAGAAAATTCTTCTGGAAGGATACCTAAAAGAAAAATGAAAGCAAAAAATGGTGATTTAAATTTCCGTCATGAAAATCGTTTTGCCGGTAATATAATGATAAACTGGCAGCCGTGGGGTTCTCGTGATTCCACCTGAATATTCCCCCCATGTTCTTCTATAATTTTTTTGCATACCGGCAGACCTAAACCCGTCCCCCGGTTTCCTTTCGTCGACTCAAAAGGCACGAAAATCTGAGAAATCTTCTCTTGTGGTATTCCTGGCCCGGTATCACTTACCATAATTTTCGCACAGGAAGTTTCCTTTTCCCAAAACGTCAAAATTTCCACCTGTCCCCGAGGTGCCAAAACGCCATCCTGACTGGCACACGGCTCTCCTTCAGAACTTCTCTGCTGTGATACCTCCGAGGAAAGAGTCTTATTTTCTTCATGTCCGGGAACAGAAACATCTTCCCGACGCACGGTTTTTTCACCCTCCGACCATTCAAAATCTTCTTCCGAAATATCCACATTCGGGGTTTCTGTCGCGGCGTCCACCGCATTCGTCACCAGATTTAATACCGCATGATGAATTCCCTCTGGGTCAAAAGCGATTTCCGGCATGTCCTTACACGGCGTCCATAATAACAAAACATCCGCTTTTAAGGCATGTGGCCGCATCAGTTCCACGACTTCCCCCACCACCCGATTTAAATTTCCCCGTATGAGTTCCGGCTTTCGTTCTTTACTGAGCGTTAACATATCCATCACCAGAGACGAAATTCGATTCTGATTTCTTTCTACAATTTTCCATCCTCTGGACACCAGCTGCTCATTATGCTCCCCCAGTCCCATTTCAATTAAATAACTGCCGCCACGAATTCCCTGCAAAATATTTTTTATGTGATGAGAAATCGTCGCCACAGTCTGGCCAATCGCCGCCAATTTCTCGGCCTGAAGCATTCCACTATAATACCGTGTATCCTCGATCGCCAGGGCGGTATGATACGCGATCGTGATCATCAGCTTTAAATGATCGTCTCCGAAACGGTGCGTCCGCTGATCCATATTCCGCACAATATCCGGTGGGGAATACGTATCCAGATAAATTGCCCCCACGATTCCATAACGTCCCTGAAGCGGTACACAAATCACTTCTCGAATTCCGATATTTAAAATACTCGCGGCCGAATTCCAGCGATCATCCTGTGTCGCATCACTGGTAAGCACCCCTTTCTTATTTTCGAGTACATAATCCAAAATCGTTTTACTTATCACCAGTCGGTGATCCCTGGCCTCATTTCGCCGAACCTTTTTCGCTTTCGGCTCTAATTTATTCGTTATCGGATCATAAAGGAGAATGCACCCACGGTCCGCGTCTATCCACCGAAATATCAGCTCTAATAATTCCGCCGTCAGACGCTCTGGCTCCATGCAGTGACTGACCGCCAGCGTCATTTCATACAGTACTTGAAGGTAACCCTCTGCGTGTGCCGTCCATGATCCTTCTTTGGAATTCGTACGACGAGAATTTACGATAAAATGCTGCCCTTCCGCATGAGAAATAGTACGTAAAATCTTCGTCCCATCCATCGGAGACATGGTAATCTCCAAGTTTTCGTCAGAAGCCGGCTCCACCCGAGACTTTTTAGATTCCGATTTATAAATCCCGGAAAGGCTCTGAATACTGGACTCTTGCTCTGAGGGAAACATTCCGTCAAAAATAGAACTGGACTCCAGCATAAACAGCATTAGCGTACTGCCCACCTGAACACTATCACCCGGCTGAAGAATCTGGGTGGCGGTGACCCTTTTCCCATTAATATATGTTCCATTCGAACTGCGCATGTCCGTCAGGGTCCATACTTTCGGAAATTCTGTTCCCTGGGGGGAGACCACATGCTGTAACTGTACATGACGGCGAGAAACCTCCGTATCACCCAAACATATATCACATGACGCGTCACGTCCCAGCGTGCAGACGGGTGCCTTCAGATAAAATCTCTGACCCTGTGAACTTCCCTGAATTACAAAAAATGACGCCACAAAAACCCCCTAAAACTATTTTTGAAACCTCTGACAGAATAAATTCAGACCGCCTATTTTCGCTTCAATTTTCTTTTCTTTCTCTCTAACTTTTTTCTCTTCCAACTTTTCGAATTCTCATTTCGGCCGAAAAAAAGAGTTTTTACTCGTCTGAATTTTCACTCATTTTTTCATTTTCTCCGCCCATTTTTCACAATTTTCCTCTGCTCTCCCGGCAGTTTTTACAAGAAAAGCACGGGTTACAGAACCATAACCATCATCCAGTAATATATACTGCTTCTCCTTTAAATTTCCATTTTGTGCGGCTCTGAAAGCCCAGGTATTTTCAGCAAAGTAAAATGCCGAAAAAGCGAATTTTTATCGTACATCGGGTATAATATACCCTGTTTCCACTTTAAATTTCTGTTTTGTGCGGCTCTGAAAGCCAGGTATTTTCAGCGAAGCAAAAATGCCGGGAAAGCAAAAATTTATCGTGTGCATCAGATATAAATATTATCGTATATCAGATATAAATATTCCGGTATTATAAATTTTTGCTTAAAATCTAAGTTTCGCACGGCTCTAGACACAAGCATTTTTAGCGAAAAAATACCCCAAAATTTCGTTTTTTATAGTGTGCCGAACACAAAAAATCTGACGGAAACCCCAAAATTTTCATACATTCAGGCTTTTTCCAGAAACCATAACTTAAATTATACTCTATTTTCCTGAAAATTACCAGTCCTAAAAAAAAATTGAAAAAAATCTTAAAATATTCCTTTTTTTTAAAAATTTGTCTTGACAAAAAAAACTAAAACCGCTAATCTCCTGATTAACATCACATGATTAAAAAAGGAAAACTAAGAACAAAAATCATTTTTATCCTGTTTCCACTTTAAATTTCTGTTTTGTCCAGTTCTTAAAGCAGACATTTTCAGAGAAGCGAAAAAATTATAATACATCGGGTATAAATGTTTCATATCTGTTCATTTCGTGTTTTCCGTGAGTTTATTTAACGTTTCGTGTGATTTATTTCACGATCAGAGAAAATTTCTGATTTATAACCGGATATTTTAACATTTTTAATGTTTTATATCTGATACACTAAAAATTTCGTTTCACGGTTTTTTACTTCACTGAAAATACATGGTGTCAGAACCATACAAAACGGAATATAAAGTAAAACCAGTATAATTTCCTGTATTCTGCACGGTCATGGACGAAAATGGATGAACGCAATAATCCATCATGTATCCACGAAATACTGAAATTCAGCAGCTGTTCTTTTCGGCAGCCAGAAAAGTAATTCACGGTGCGGGTCAGGTAAAAAAATATTATTCGTCCAATCGCTCTCGGTGTAATCCGCATGTCTACTGCCCCCCTGGGACATCCGATCTTACCCGAGAGTTTTTTTATACCCAGAGCTTATGGTTTTTCACTTCATTCATGTTCCGGGATACCGGGATATAAGAAAACGCCGGTTTTTTCTGATTTTTTTCCAAGAAGGTGTGGACGATAAAGAAAAACCAGTACATGTTTTCAAAAATTGTCTGCTGGCAGCGATTTATATCCGAAGTATACGATAAATTTATACCTCCAAGGATTTTTGCTTTACTGAAAACGGCTGCTTTTATGGCCGTGTATACTGGTTCCACTTTAAATTTCCATTTTTTGCAGCTCTGAAATCCGTGGCATTTTCGGCGAAGCAAAAATACAGAAAAAACGGATTTATAACGTATCGGGCATAAAACCGACATAAATTAAAATCCGCATATTTCATATCTTTTTCGCAGCCTAATCTTTCCTCATGAAAAGCATTTTTAATTCAATAAAAATAAAAAATTTGGAAAATTCGTATTTCTTTTTTTTCTAAAAAATGTTAAAGTTCTTTATCTTGAGTTATCTTCGGTGCTATTATATTTACCGGTTTCACCTTAAATTTCCGTTTCGCGCAGCTCTGTCGGTCAGAAAGCATGCTGAATCTCCTTTATACCCGATACACTATAAAATTCCGTTTTGCGCGGTCCTAAAAACAGAAGTTTTCACGAGGTAAAATAAAAATATTTGTGAAGCGAAATTTTATCGTATACCGGCTACAAAATAAACTCTATTTTCATTCTTTATAAAGAAGGATTATTATGGAAATTATCATCTGGACATTAAATATTACATTTTTTGCATTATGGACGCTCGTCGGAGCGATCATGATTCGTTAAAAGTTTCATATTTTGCCTGTCTCCCTATAATAAAACAGTTTTTCATCAAGAAACGAAAAAAGGGAGATAAAAAATGGACGAAAAAAAATTTTTTGAAACTGCCGACGAAACGTTACGCCGTGCAGAACGCCAGACGGAAGAAGCCGGGAACCGGATGCGTGAAGAACTCATCCAGGAAACTCTGGAAGGGGAACGCTGTCTGTGTGGATGTGAACGTGAATACTGTCACTGCAGGGAAATTTTCCCCTGGTTAGGCTTCCTCGGCCTTTCTTTTTTAGCCATGTGGCTGGGAAATCATTTCATGAACGCGGATTCCATAAACTGGTTTCGCTCTCTGATCCCACCACTTTTCGCACCGCCTATATGGATTTTCCCCTTCATCTGGACGATCATGTATTTCCTGCTGGGAACCGCCATGTGGATCACCTGGTGGCGCGCAGGATGTCGTCGGGGAATCGTCCCGCTGGTGCTGTTTTTCATCCTGTTAACACTACAAATTCTCAGCCCGTATTTCTTCTTTCACCAGCATGATCCTTTCCTGACGTTCATATGTAACCTCTGGATATTTGCCACGCTGGTAATCCTCGCCGCGGTCATGGCCGTTTTCAGCCGCTGCGCGCCGAAACTCCTGGTTCCGCAGATGATCTGGATGATTTATCTCATCAGTATGACGTATTCTTACTGGAGAGTAAACTTATAATCAAAATTTCAGAAATCATAAAGTCATAACTTTTTCGCATTATAAATTTCCGTTTTCCATGTCAGCTAAAAGTTCGGCCGGCATTTTATACACGAGGCACTATAAATTTCCGTTTCCACGGTATTTTTGCTTCGCTTAAAGTGCCGGCTTTAAGAGCCACACGAAATGGAAATTTATAGTGGAACCTGTATAACGGCGAATCAGTATAAAACCTCATAACTGAAATTTAAAAGAAAACCCGTATAAATAGAACGCGCTATTATTTTAGCCGAAATAATTTTTGAATCGCATCCAGCAGACCACGCTGGCTGGCAAAATCCGCTGCTTCCTGGTGTAATGACTCCAGAGGAATATGCAGCAGTTTATTTACCAGACGTTCAAAAGAATACTGCACTTCTTCTCTCTGTTTTTCATTCAGTTCTGGTATTTTATTAAAAAGCCTCTGTAATTCCTGCTGCATGGGCTTCTTCCACTCTGACTGTAACCGGCGAATTACCTGTCCGGATTTATGGTGCCGGATGTCTTGGAGAAATGCCTCCAGTTCCTGTTTAATAATCGTAAACGCTCGAGGAAGTTCTTTTTCACGCGCGGCGATATTCGCCTGACAGACATTTCGTAAATCATCCACGGTATACAGATAAACATTCGGAAACGCGCCGACTTTAGGCTCAAAATCACGGGGAACAGCTAAATCCAGCACAAAAAGAGGCCTATAATTTCTTTTCATCTCCAGAGGCTCAAAACGTTTCCGTGTCATGATGGGCAGAGTCGCGCCAGTCGTACTGATAATCAGATCCGCCCATATCACCGCATCATCCAGTTCTTCCCAGTCACGTGTCTGACCCGAAAACTTTTGCGCCAGCTCTCTGGCCCGATTTTCACTGCGATTTATCACCGTAATATGCTTCACGCCCTGCTGGACTAAATATACTAAAGTTTCCTCCGCCATTTTTCCCGCGCCGACGACCAGCGTTTTTTTATCTTCAAAATGCTCAAAAATCCTGTGGGCGAACTCCGAAACAGCGACACTCGGAACACTTACTTTCCGTTTCTGAATCCCTGTCTGTGAGGCCACTCGTTTCGCCACACGAATCGCACGCTGAAAAGCCGGATTTAGAAGTGCCGACACGGAATGACATTCCACCGCACGATAATACGCCTCTTTCACCTGCCCTAAAATCTGCCCTTCTCCCACCACCATACTGTCTAAAGAAGACGCCACGGTAAACAGATGCTCGATCACCTTTAACCCAGTTTCACGAAATGAATTTTTGAGCACCAGTTCCCGAGGTACATGATGAAACTCAGCTAAAAATTCCAGAAGTATCTCGCATCCGGAATCAGAATTCGCCGGAAATCCCTCTGACTGCAGCTCCTCTCCCAGCTCCATGGCCGCAAAAATTTCCACACGATTACAGGTGGACAGAATCACCACTTCCAGAGCAGGATACCTCTGACGCAAAATCTTTAAGGCTTCCCGCGCCTGTGTTTCGGAAAAAGCCAGTTTCTCGCGAATATCCACATCCGCCTCCAGGTGCCGGCACCCGACGCACATCCATATCATGCAGCGCCCCCTTTTTTCACTGTGTTTTCTGAAACCTCCGCGCTTTCTGAAACCTCAGCGTTTCCTGACCCTCCCACGCTTTTCGAAACC
>JAUNBR010000014.1 GCA_030527015.1 Planctomycetia bacterium | reverse complement strand
TATAAAATTCAGCTTCACCGGCTTTTTTGCTTCGCTGAAAAAGCCTGCTTTCAGAACCGCACAAAACGGAAATTTAAAGTGAAACCACTTTACTCTTGCAGTAAATGCCGATGATATTCTTGAAGACTGCACACCGTCATTTCGTTCACGTCTTGTCCCAGCGCCAGACCTTTTAGTGCCATACGGAAAGCCGAGAGCGTCGTAGTGATGGGAATACTGTAAAGAATCGCAGCACGGCGCATGCGTATCTCGTCCACCATGGATGCCGCGCCTGTCTCGGGAACATTTATAATCCAATGAATTTTTCCCTCCTTCAGTAAATCCAGTAAATTTGGACGTCCGTCGCGGATACGAAAAACCGCATGACACGAAATTCCGGCATCATAAAGTTTCGTCGCGGTTCCGCAAGTCGCGTAAATCTGAAACCCTAAATTTTTTAATTCCATCACCAGCGGTAACGCCGTTTCCTTATCCTCGTCCCGCAGAGAAACAAAAACACCACCAGAACGTGGAATGGAATTTCCCGCCGCCTGCTGACTTTTTAAGTACGCCCCCTCTGGAAGGAAATCGATTCCCATCACTTCACCCGTGGACTTCATTTCTGGCGTCAAAATGATGTCCACTCCCGGAAACTTCGCGAAAGGAAATACCGCTTCCTTAAACGTGGTATAAGGAATCTGCACTTCACGTGTGAACCCAATTTCTTCCAGTGTTTTTCCCACCATACACATGGTCGCGATTTTTGCCAGCGAGACGCCCGTGGATTTACTGACGAAAGGCACCGTCCGCGAGGCACGCGGATTCACCTCCAAAATATACACGTGATCTCCCCGCACCGCGAACTGAATGTTCATTAAACCACAAACATTCAGATGCTTCGCCAGATTTTTTGTATGTTCCCGTACCTTCTGCAAAACCTCCGGAGAAAGACTCCTGGGCGGAATGGAAGACGCCGAATCACCGGAATGAATTCCCGCTAATTCCACATGCTCCATGATAGCACCGATAACGGTCATGCGCCCGTCGGAAACACAGTCCACATCCAGCTCCACAGCGTCCTCTAAAAATCGGTCAATTAAAATCGGCTTTTCCTGGGAAACTCTCGCCGCTTCCTCGACATAATGACGTAAATACTTTTCCTTATAAACGATCACCATGGCCCGACCACCCAAAACGAAAGAGGGGCGCACCAGCACCGGATACCCAATCACGCTGGCGATTTCCACGGCCTGCTCCACCGTCCGCGCGATTCCACTGGGAGGCTGAGAGATTTCCAATTTGCGCGCCAGACGTTTAAAGAAATCCCGATCCTCTGCCGCGTCTATATTTTCCGGACTGGTACCGATTACGTTCGCGCCCGATTTTTTCAGATCCGCAGCTAAATTTAATGGAGTCTGACCGCCAAACTGCACGATAACGCCAGCACACTGCTCCCGATGATAAACATTCATCACGTCTTCCAGCGTTAAAGGCTCAAAATATAACTTGTCGCTGATGTCATAATCCGTCGAAACCGTTTCAGGATTACTATTTACCATGATGGTTTCATAACCCGCTTCACGTAAAGCGAAAGCCGCATGAACACAACAATAATCGAATTCGATTCCCTGTCCAATTCGGTTCGGACCTCCACCGAGGATCATGATTCGCTGCTTTCCTGCAGAGTCCCTCACCGGTTCATCATATTCGCCGTAAGTTGAATAATAATATGGTGTCGGTGCCGTAAACTCACCCGCACAAGTATCCACAGTACCATAAACGGGAGTGATTCCCTCCAAGATTCTCCTCTGACGAATTTCCTCTTCCGTTTTCCCCGTCAGAAACGCGATCTGTCGATCAGAAAAACCCATTTCTTTCGCACGCCGCAAAACTTCAGGAGTTTCACCACGTACCGCGATTTCCGATTCATACGCCACTAACTGCCATATTTTTTGTAAGAAAAAAAGATCCACGCCTGTCAGATCCCGCAGAGATTCCGGTGTCCATCCTCGTTTCATCGCGGCCCGAATATAAAACATTCTGTCCGCAGAAAATCGTTTTAGAGCGTTTCGTAAAGCGTCGTCATCCAGGGATTCATACAGCTCATCCTTCCCGTCTGCACCAAAACCAGCACGGCCGGTTTCCAAAGATCGCCACGCTTTCTGAAAAGATTCCACGAACGTGCGTCCCAGCGCCATTACCTCCCCGACAGATTTCATCTGAGTGCCTAGCGTCGTGTCCGCGGCAGGGAATTTCTCAAAAGTAAAGCGAGGAATTTTCGTCACTACATAATCCAGCGCAGGTTCAAAACAGGCTGGAGTACTCCCTGTGATGTCATTTTTCAGCTCGTCCAGTGTGTATCCCACGGCCAAAAGCGCAGCAATTTTCGCGATCGGAAAACCAGTCGCTTTACTCGCCAGGGCACTAGAACGCGAAACGCGCGGATTCATCTCGATAATCACCCGACGACCATTTTCAGGATTCACCGCCCACTGCACATTCGAGCCGCCAGTCTCCACGCCAATAACTTCCATCACCCGCAGACTGTCGTCCCTCATCCGCTGATACTCTTTATCCGTCAGAGTCTGCGCCGGTGCCACGGTAATGGAATCTCCAGTATGAACGCCCATGGGATCCACGTTCTCGATCGAGCAGACAATCACCGCCGTGTTTTTTTTGTCACGAATGACCTCCATCTCATATTCCTTCCATCCCAGCAGAGATTCCTCGATCAGCACTTCCGAATTTCGACTGGCCGTCAGTCCTCGTGCGACGATAGTTTCGAATTCCTCCGCATCATGCGCGATTCCTCCCCCGCTGCCACCTAAAGTGAAGCCCGGACGAATGATAAGCGGAAACGTTCCCATTTCCTCGGCGGCCTGACGCGCCTGCGATAATGTATGCACCGAAATGGAACGTGGCAGTTCCAGCCCAATACTTTTCATCGCCGCCTTAAACTCTTGCCGGTCCTCCGCGCGGCGAATCACATCCGCGCTGGCACCGATAAGTTTCAGTTGATACCGCCGTAATAATCCAGCATCCTCCAGCTCCATGGCCAAATTTAACGCCGTCTGCCCTCCCAGCGTGGGTAAGAGTGCGTCAGGACGTTCACGGCGAATAATCTCATGAATACTCGCCAGAGTTAATGGCTCGATATACGTTCGATCCGCGAATTCTGAATCCGTCATAATCGTCGCGGGATTACTGTTTACCAGGACGATTTCGAAACCCTCCTGCTTCAAAACTTTACACGCCTGGACGCCAGAATAATCGAATTCACATCCCTGTCCGATGACGATAGGCCCGGAACCGATAATCATGATTTTTTGAATGTCTTTACGTTTTGGCATAAGCAAAAACTTCTCTCTTTCCTATTTTTGTGAAACCAGTCTCTATATATATTTTTTTTACACAAAAGTCACCACCGTGCCACCCACGAAATTTCCATCCATGAAGTTCGTGTTTTATCTTCCGATAAGTTTCAAAAATTCGTGAAATATTTTCACCGAATCATTCGGCCCTGGTGCCGCCTCGGGATGAAACTGCACACAGAGCATGGGTTCCCGAACATGCCGCATTCCTTCGATCGTCCCGTCATTCAGATTTATATGAGTTACCTGCAAACATTCCGGCAAGGAATCTGGACACACCGCGAAATTATGATTCTGACTGGTAATCGAGACAGAATCCTCCAAGACATTTTTCACAGGATGATTACAGCCATGGTGCCCGAATTTCAAGCGTCCACAGGAAGCTTCACAGGCCAGAGCAAGAATCTGATGTCCCAGACAGATTCCCATCATGGGCACGTGACCGATTAAATTTTTCGCGGTGGAAATCGCGCCTTTCACGCCCACCGGGTCTCCGGGGCCATTCGAGAAAAACACACCCTCCGGTTTCAGAGCTAAAATTTTAGCCGCCTCCGTCCATGCAGGAAGCACGGTCACCCGCATTCCATGTTTCGCCATCTGCCGCAAAATGTTCCACTTTATTCCGAAATCCAGCGCGACAATATTTATCTCCCCCTCCGGGTTCCAAACATAAGATTCCTTCTGAGTCACCTCTGACGCGGAATCATAACCATCCAGTCCCCGCCACGTAAGTGCCCATGTCACGGCTTCTTTTGGAGAAATTATTTCATCCGACGCATGTATAAACGCTTTTTTCGTCCCGTGTTCTCGTAAGTGCAGCACCAGACGCCGCGTATCGATCTGCGAAAGCGCGGGCTTTCTGTGCCTGATGAGCATTTCCGACAAAGATTCTTCCGCGGTGTAATTCGAGGGAGGATTTATCTCCCGCGCCAGTAAACCACTAAAAAAAAGACCGCGAGACTCCATGTCCGCGGCATTACATCCATAATTTCCGATTTCCGGCGCACTGAACGCCACGATCTGCCCGAAATATGAAGGATCACTGATAATTTCCTCATACCCCGTCATCCCTGTATTAAAAACCACTTCTCCCAGCATGTCCACCGGTGCACCGCGAGAGATTCCATAAAAAATTTCCCCGTCCTCTAAAGCGAGGAAATGCGTATTTTTCATCATGTCTGCACACCACAAAAATTTTCAAAAATTCTGACTTCATTAAAATTTCACGCCACGTCTCACCGACACTCCCCTCTCAGTCACCAAGAGATATACAGGTTTACCTTAAAATTCCGTTTCCTGTGAATCTGAAAGGATGTGTCTCCCAAAATATACTGGTCTCACTTTAAATTTCCATTTTGTGCGGCTCTTAAAGCAGGCATTTTCAGCGAAGCTAAATGCCGGGAAGCGAAAATTTATAGTGTATCGAGTATAAAATGCTGAGGAAACGGAATTTTATAATGTATCGGGTATAAAAAGAGTGTCTGGTAATATCACCCTAATTTCCATTTCATTTAAATTTTAGTATGCCACAAAACTTAAACATCATGCGAAATTCGGTCTAAACCTCCATCAATAATTTATTATTTTAGTAAATAAATAACATTTCCCTGTACTTCGGTAACGGCCAGCGACTGTCGTCCACCATCAGCTCCAGAGCGTCTACCACCTCCCGTAAATTTTTCATGGCTTCAAGAATATCTTCATGAAGTTTTCCTAAAGCCGCTTCCAGTTCCACACAGCGCACTTTCAGCTGATCCAGTTTTTCACCAAGATTTTCAGCACAAACATTCAGAGTGGAAATTCCCGTTTTAAAATCTCCTTTCCGTGCCACGTGAATTGTTTCCACCAGCTGCCTGTACTGCTCCACCACCACGGGCATAATCATACTACGCGCCATTTCCAGAGCGATTCCTCCTTCGATACGAATTTTCCGGTGATACTCTTCCATAAAAACTTCGTACCGAGAATCCAGCTCGGATTTTGAGAAAATACCATATCGTGCAAAAAGAGTCTGATTCTTCTCTTCCAGTAAAGGTTTCAGCGCGTCCATGGTGTGACGAAGATTCGGTAAACCACGCCTCTGCGCTTCCTGAATCCAGTTCGAGGAATAATTATCCCCATTAAAAATAATCCGCTTATGTTTCGTGATAATTTCCTGAAGCAATTTTTGTAATTCATCGTGAAATTCCGCGTCACCACTAAGAATTCCTGTCTTTTCCAGTTTTTCCGAAATATAATCCAGAGATTCCGCAACGATCGTGTTTAGAACGGTGTTTACATCCGCGCAAGACTGGCTGGAACCACAAGCACGAAACTCAAATTTATTTCCGGTAAAGGCGAAAGGACTGGTGCGATTTCGGTCTGTCGCATCCCGCGAGAGAGAGGGAAGAGCATCCACTCCGACACGCATGGCGTCAAGAGATTTTGCCCCGGTTACTGCCCCAGTTTCCACCTGCTCCACGATATCCGCCAGCTGATCACCCAGGAAAATTGAAATAATTGCAGGAGGAGCTTCATTCGCGCCCAGGCGGTGATCATTTCCCACGCTGGCCGTGGTGGTGCGCAGTAAATCGGCGTGTAAATCCACTGCCCGAATAATCGCGCTGAGCACAGTGAGAAAAATCGCATTCTGACACGGATTATTCCCTGGATCCAGAAGATTCTCTTTTCCGTAAGTGATCGACCAGTTATTATGCTTTCCCGAACCATTCACGCCCGCGAAAGGTTTTTCATGCAGAAGACACACCATCCCGTGACGCACCGCCACTTTTTTAAGGATTTCCATCATCTGCATATTATGATCCACAGCCAGATTTAATTCCTCAAAAATCGGAGCCACTTCAAACTGCGCAGGTGCCACTTCATTATGACGCGTTTTTGCAGGTATTCCCAGCTTCCACAGCTCATGTTCCACTTCCGTCATGAAGGCCAAAACACGAGAACGAATCGCGCCGAAATAATGATCTTCCAGCTGCTGATGCCGCGGCGGCGGAGAGCCGAAAACCGTCCGACCAGCCTGAACCAGATCCGGACGATACATATAAAAATTCCGATCCACGAGAAAATACTCCTGTTCTGGGCCGAGCGTCACCTCCACGTGCTGAAAGGGTTTTCCAAAACATTTCATAAGGCGAGAAACAGAACGTGATAAGGCCTGAATAGAGCGCAGCAGAGGTGTTTTTTTGTCTAAAACCTCTCCAGTATAAGAACAAAAAATCGTCGGAATACAGAGAGTCGCACCGTTCGAGTGACGCTTAATAAACGCCGGACTGGTGGGATCCCAGGCAGTATAACCTCTGGCTTCAAAAGTACAGCGCAGTCCGCCAGAAGGAAAACTGGAAGCATCCGGCTCTCCCATGATAAGATTTTTCGCCGAAAAACTCATGATCGCTTCATGATCTTCATTCAGATCCAAAAAGGAGTCATGCTTTTCCGCCGTGGAGCCGGTCAGCGGCTGAAACCAGTGCGTGAAGTGTGTCGCACCGCGTTCCAGTGCCCATTCTTTCATTCCATGTGCCACATCATCTGCGATCGACGCATCCAGAGGCTTACCTTCCTGAATCGTCGCCAACAATTTTTTCGCCACGGTCTTCGGAAGATATTTTCGAATCGCGGTCACATTAAAAACATCCTCACCAAAATGATCCAGACTGGCGGACTCTGCCTTCTGACATGCCGGTGTCTGCCTGCCCGCCACAGCGTTAATCGCGTGGATCCTATTACAATTACTCATTTTCTGACGTCTCCTGTATAAGTGTAAAACAGTAAACAAAAAAAGGACGTGACTTTTCCATCCGACACACGATAAATTTTTACTTCACCACCATTTTACGAAATATATATTAGCTCCACTTTAAATTTCCGTTTTATACGGCTCTGAAAGCAGGCATTTTTAGTGAAGCGAAATGCCTGAGAAGCGGAAATTTATGGTGTAACGGGTATAATATATACGTCCGTAATTAAGGAAACGAAAATTTAAGGTGAATCCACATGAGGAAATACGCAAAACATATGCCAAAAATTTAACGAAAAATTTTTTATATTCTGATTCTATTTTTAATTCTTTTTATACTGGTTCCACTTTAAAATTTCGTTTTGTGCGGCTCTAAAAGCAGGCTTTTTCAGCGAAGCAAAAAAACCGGTAAAGCTAAATTTTATAATGTATGGGTATAATATGACCATAAAAACCATCTTTTCATTCTGAGGGAAAATGTTTCGGCTCCGAATCACGTAAATTTTAATGCGCAAAAGTTAAAATAAAAATTGAATCTGTAAAATGTACTTTTTATTTTTTACAAATATGGAACTTTTTTACAAAATTTACACATAAAACACCACAAAACTTTACATTTTTGTAAAGCCACAGGTGCTTATTTAAAAATTTCCGCCATTTTCTGTATTTTTAACTGGAACACTTTTTGCTCTCATGAATCCAAAACCAGATAATTTTATAAATTTCATAACTTTCCAGGAAGAGGCAGATGTCCAATCATTATCAACAAAATTCAGAAAAAAGTATTCTTTTCCAGCCATTTCCCGCAGACACAGGGCTTTACAGCTCAAAAAATGAACATGACGCCTGCGGTGTGGGAATGGTAGCCAATTTAAATAATATCGCACAGCATCAGATTATCGAAATGAGCCTAACTGTTCTGAAACGCCTCATGCACCGTGGAGCCGCAGGAGGAGATCCCGAAACAGGAGACGGCGCCGGAATTTTATTTTCTATTCCCGATATTTTTTTTCGGCGCGTTTTACCCATTTCATTACCCGAGAAGGGGCGTTATGCCGTGGCCATGATTTTTGGTGCGGAACACGCAGAAACAAAAATAGAAAATATCGTCACCTCTGAAGGTGGCCGTATTCTTTTCTGGCGACACGTGCCCACTCTCCCTGAATTTATAGGTTCCGCTGCACGAAAAACATGCCCTGCTATTAAACAGCTTTTTATCGGAGGCCAAGATTTTCCTTCTCAAGATGTTTTTCAGAGAAAACTTTTCATTATCCGCCGACGTATCGAGCAAGAAATCCAAAACACATATATCGCCAGCTGCTCCAACAAAAGTATTATTTATAAAGGACTTTTACTGGCCACGCAGCTCGATCAGTTTTACCCCGATTTACTGCAGGAAGATGTACTCAGTCCGCTGGCGATTATTCATCAAAGATACAGCACCAACACATTCCCCACGTGGAAACTCGCGCATCCATTCCGTTTTTTGGCGCATAACGGAGAAATTAATACCCTGCGCGGAAATCTGAATCAGCTGCGCAGCCGTGAACCTTTTTTGGAAATCCCCTCTTTTGGAGAAGATCTCAAAAAAGCACTTCCTTTAATCGACGAAACACAAAATGACTCCGCCTGTCTGGATAATATGCTGGAATTACTGGTGCTTTCTGGCAGAAGTTTACCACACGCCATGCTCATGCTTATGCCGCAGGCATGGGGACAAAAATATCACATGGGACGAGATGTGCGTGGTTTTTTTGAATACCATTCCACGCTGATGGAACCCTGGGATGGCCCGGCGGCAGTCGCATTTTCAGACGGAGTTAATCTCGGTGCCATGCTCGACCGAAATGGCCTGCGCCCCGCCAGATACACTCTGACGAAAGACGGCATTTTTGTTCTGGCCTCCGAAACCGGGGTTCTCGACATTCCACCTGAAAACGTGATGCGAAAAGGCAGACTGCGCCCCGGGGAAATTATCTGGTGTGATTTAGAAAATCAGCGGCTGGTTTATGATGCCGAGATTAAAAATCATATCGCGCGGCAAAAACCATACCGACGCTGGGCAGAAGAAAACCAAATTATTGTGAACGGACTTTTTGATTCCGTCACCCCCTCAAAAATAAAGCCGAAACTGCGTTTCCGACAAAAATTATTTGGCTGGTCTCAGGAAGATGTGGAGCTTATCGTCCGAGAAATGGCGAATACAGGGCATGAACCTCTGGGATCCATGGGAAATGACGCCGCGCTGGCCGTCCTGTCAGAAAAACCCCAGATGCTCTTTCATTATTTTAAGCAGCTTTTCGCGCAGGTAACGAATCCTCCGATCGACCCAATTCGCGAAATGCTCGTCATGAGCCTAACGACATATATCGGAAACGAAGGGAACATCTTAAAAGATGGACCCGCCGAGTCAGATGCACCGGTACAGAAAAAAATCATTAAACTTTCCCGACCCGTTTTAACGGATGAAGACGCACGGCGCATTTATGCTGTCCGTGAAGCGAACATGGCCGCCACTACGCTTTCTCTCGGATGGAAAGAAAATCTGGAAGAAGCTCTTAAATCACTTCAAAATGCGGCGATTCATGAAGTTATATCAGGAAAAAACATTCTCTTTCTCAGTGACCAAAATTTACTTCCAGGAGAGATTCCCATGCCTTCTCTGCTGGCAACTTCCGCTGTCCATCAGGCGTTAATTCATGCCGGTTTACGCCCCAGTGCAGGAATTATTGTCCAGTCCGGTGAAATCCGGGAAGTGATGCACTTCGCGCTCTTACTGGGTTATGGAGCCACCGCCATTCATCCTTATCTCGCTCTGGAAACCATTACATCTCTGGTACAAAATGACGACCTAAAACTGGAACCCTCCCAGGCCACGGAAAATTATATTACCGCCGTAAATCATGGACTGCTGAAAGTCATTTCGAAAATGGGAATTTCCACGCTCCGCAGTTATCGTGGTGCACAAATTTTTGAAGCAGTCGGAATCCATAAAAATGTTATCGACACATGGTTTCCAGGCACCACTTCACGTATCGGCGGAATCACACTTACGAATATCGCGCAGGAGAGTATCGCACGGTTTCGTAATGCACAGGCAGACGTGGAATTTCACTCACAGGATGACACTTCTGACCATACGGACGATTCTCCTCATATGAAAGAACACACACTTTCATTACTCCCATCTGGCGGACAGTATGCTTTTCGAAAAGATGGAGAAAATCATCTCTGGAATCCGGAAACGCTTCGTTTATTTCGGCAGGCTGTTCAGGAAAATGATCGGCAAAAATATCGCCAGTATGCAAAACTAATTAATGATCAGACCGGGCATTTATGCACGCTGCGTGGGCTTTTTGAAATCGTCTCTCCTGAGGACATTTCGCTAAACTCCATTCCTCTGGAGAATGTGGAACCGGTGGAAAGTATCCTGAAGCGTTTTGTTTCTGGTGCCATGAGCCTGGGATCATTAAGCCCGGAAGCTCATGAAACGATCGCCGTGGCCATGAATCGTCTCGGCGCGGCGAGTAACTGCGGAGAGGGGGGAGAAGATCCTAAAAGAAACACACCCGGTGAAAATGGCGAAATTCGTGCCAGCGCCATTCGGCAGGTGGCCAGTGGACGTTTCGGCGTAACGGTGGATTATCTGGCGGGTGCAAAAGAAATTCAGATTAAAATGGCGCAAGGAGCGAAACCCGGTGAAGGGGGGCAGCTTCCCGGGGAAAAAGTGGATGATGAAATCGCGCGTATACGTCACTCCATTCCTCATGTTACGCTTATTTCTCCGCCGCCGCACCATGATATTTATTCGATCGAAGATTTAGCCCAATTAATTTACGACTTACGATGTGCGAATCAGGACGCCAGGGTTTCCGTAAAACTCGTTTCAGAAGTCGGTGTGGGAACCGTCGCCGCGGGTGTGGCGAAAGCTCACGCAGACGTTATTCTCATTAGCGGACATGATGGCGGAACAGGTGCTTCTCCTCTGAGCAGTATAAAACATACTGGACTTCCCTGGGAACTCGGACTGGCGGAAACCCAGCAGACGCTGGTACTAAATAAACTCCGTGGCCGTGTACGACTTCAGGTGGACGGGCAGTTAAAAACAGGGCGGGACGTCATCATCGCCGCTTTACTGGGGGCAGAAGAATTCGGTTTCGCCACCACACTTCTGGTCTGTCTTGGATGCGTCATGATGCGAAAATGTCATGAAAACACCTGTCCCATGGGCGTGGCCACTCAGGATCCGAAATTACGAAAATGTTTTCGTGGAAAACCAGAATATATCGAAAATTTTTTGCGGATGTTAGCCGAGGAAGTACGTGAATATCTGGCACAGCTTGGGTTTCATTCCCTGGAAGAAGCTGTCGGACGTAGTGACATGCTCCGTATGAGTTCTGCTCTCGACTTTTATAAAACTAAAAATCTGGACTTCTCTAAAATCTTTTATCGTGTTTCTGGTGAACATATCCGGTACGCAGGGAAAAAAGAAACCTTAAAAACTTTTGATGACGAATTTTTAATTCCTTCGCTTCAGAAAACGCTGACACAGGGAACTCCCGAAGAAATTTTCACGGAAATTCACAGTGTAAACCGGACGGTCGGAACGGCTCTTTCTTCCAGAATCGTGCGAAAGTTTACAGCAGCAGGTTTACCTGAAGATACGATAAAAGTTCATTTTCGCGGAGTGGCAGGACAGAGTTTCGGTGCTTTTCTCGCACCTGGAGTTACCTTCTTTTTAGAAGGAGAAGCGAACGATTTTGTCGGAAAAGGTATTTCCGGCGGTAAAATTATTGTCACTCCTCCTCAGGGATATTCTTTCGTCCCAGCAGAAAATATCATCGCAGGAAATGTTATCGGTTACGGCGGCACCTCCGGAAAAATGTTCTTTCACGGACAGGTCGGAGAACGTTTCGCCATTCGAAACAGCGGTTTTTCCGCAGTAACGGAAGGCGTGGGCGATCATGCCTGTGAATATATGACCGGAGGAAGAATCGTCGTCCTGGGACAGACGGGTGTAAATTTCGCTGCCGGAATGACCGGGGGAATCGCTTACGTGTATGACGTCACGAATGATTTCGATTTACGCTGTAACGTGAAAACTGTCGATCTGGAAACCGTGAATCCTGAAAGTGAAGACGAGCAAGAATTACTAGCTCTGATCCGGGAACACATCACCTGTACGGGAAGTGTACTGGCAAAAAAAATTATCGCTGATTGGAAAAACGCGCGGGGAAAATTCGTAAAGGTCATTCCATATGAGTATATTCAGGCTTTAAAAAAATTGAAGATCGGAGAAAAAAAATGAGAATTCGCGCCTTTATATACCCCCGATACACTATAAAATTCCGCTTCTCCAGCTTTTTTACTTCGCTGAAAATACCTGCTTTTATACCCGATACGTTATAAAATTTAGCTTTACCGGCTTTTTTGCTTCGCTGAAAAAGCCTGCTTTTGGAGCCGCACAAAACGAAATTTTAAATTGGAACCAGTATAGAACCGCATAAAATGAAAATTTAAAGTGGAACCAGATATAATGGTGCATCGGGCATGGGAAATATCCTTAAAAAATGAACGTCTGATTTTAGGTCGAACGTTCATTTTTTTTAAGGAGAAAGTTTTTCATGTGAAAGAAAATTTTTTATACACGATACACTATATAATTTCGTTTTCTCCAGCTTTTTTACTTCGCTGAAAATGCCGGTTTTCTGAACCGCATAAAATGGAAATTTAAAGTGGAACCGAATATTCCCCGCGAGAAGTCAAGCGTCGACGATCAGAAGAAAGTGTTTCACTGGAAATAATTCCCACCAGGTCTTGCGCTGCAGCCCCAAACGTGGTAAACTCTTGTGCATAGGCACCGACATTTGAAATTGCGTTGGACGTAATTAACCCACTTTGAAAGATTTTTTCCAGTGGTTTGCTCGTTTTTTCCACTCCTTGCAGCTGCTTGCCAAAGTTTTTGAAACTCGCATCCACCGATTGAAACGCTTTTTTGGTACGGTCTTCCGCTTCCATCAAAATCGTCGCTGAACCACCTTGAATTTTTGCCACGAATCACCTGCTTTGTGTGCAGGATGGCCCGCGTTATGAACATGTAAGGAGTACTGTGTAATGAAACCAAACGCCACAACTGTTAAATTATATCGTATTTATCGGTATTATATTTATCCGATTCTCAGTTTTATCTTTTTCCTTGAACCGTTAAAAAATTGGTTTGTCGGCGTATCGGCTTTCCTGCGGGATTCTCGCATCGGGCTTTATACGCCGGCGGAAAAAACAAACATGGCGCTACAGTATGTTGCACTGAGTTTTTTATGGTTTTTCTGGCGCTGGATCATCGCCATGGCTCTTCTGCTGTTATGCGAGGAAATTCCGGAGAACGCGAATATCGATAACATCGACGGACTGATTTTTGCTTTTCCCAAGTACTGTCTTTTCTCTTTATATTTGGCGCGCATCTTCAGAGGAATGTTTTTCTGCCTGCAGTGCGCCAGCAAACCACCGCAGGAATGGTACGCTCATTATTTTTTTATCACAAAAGGCCTGAAAGTGTTTCAGGGAACGTTTCGGATTCCAGGTCCGCAGCAGGAGCTGTGGCTAAGTCCGCTGGAAGTCGCAAGCTACCACGCCACGTGGTACGCGATGCTTCAGAGTCCGCAAAACGCGCCCAGCCAGTTTCCCGAAACCCGCGGCCTTTCACCGAATCCGCTGACGATTCAAAATCAAAAAAACTTCGAGGATTACGTCCGGCGTCATCCAGGTTATTATGACCAATTTAAGGCTCACGGCTGGGAAAATCCTAAAGTGAAACCCCCGTGCATGGATCCCTCTGCCGCCACGGCGCGTAACGTTCAAAATCCGCCCGCCGGCGCTCCGTCTTTCGGTCCATCCGCCACGGCGCCTGTCGGTCCGCCTGTCATTCCGCCTGTCGGTCCGTCCGCTGCGGCGCCTGACAGTCCGCCTGCCATGGATCTGTCCACAGCGTTCGCACAAATGATGCCCTCCGTCATGCAGGGCTGTTTTCAACTTCCGGACGCTGTGCTTCAGTCGCGTATGGATCCGCGTGAAGTCGCCATGCGCCACAGTTTCTGGACGATCGCATTACGTTCGGCCGAACAATATCCGCTGCAATTTCCCGAAACCCGTGGCCATGCGCCGAATCCGCTGACGCTTCAAAATCAAAAACTCTTCGAGGATTACTGGCGCCAGAATCCGGATTTTCTCGAACAATGTAACTCGGGCGCGCCCATCGTGCCGCCCAAAAGGGAAACGCAGAGTCTTGACCAGCAATTTAGCGCCATCCACTTTCCGCGCGCACTGCAGGGCCGTTATCAGCTGCCCGACGCTCAGCGCGAAGCGCGTATGGATCCGCGTGAAGTCTCCCTGCGTTACACATTCTGGGTTTCCATATTAAATGAACCGGACGGTTTCCCGCTGCAATTTCCCGAAACCCGAGGCATGATGCCGAATCCGCGAACGATTCAAAATCAAAAAAACTTCGAGGATTATCTGCGTCGGAACCCGCATTTCATAGCGCAGTGCCACGCTAACGGAAAACATATCCTCACCCTGCCTCAGGGAAGATGATGTAACGGCACCTCCTTTCATTTTATACGGCTCCGAAAACCGGCATTTTCAGTGAAGTAAAAATGCTGGAAAAGTGGAATTTCACCGTGCATCGGGGATAAAACCCTCGGAAATCGCAGGCCGGTATTTTTTACTTTTGCCAGCATCACGCTGCGCTGAAAATGCTCGTGTCTGGAAGCGCACAAAATGGAAAATTATACTTTTTCGCTTTAAATTTCCGTTTTATGCAGCTCCGAAAACCGGCTTTTTCAGTGAAGTAAAAATGCTGGAAAAGTGGAATTTCCCCGTGCATCGGAGATAAAAGAGGTGGGTATAAAAATGGAAAAAATACAAAAAAAGGGTTTCAGGAATAAGATTACTCCTGAAACCCGGGATTTTTTCAAATTTTTATACCTGATACACTATAAATTTCCGCTTCACCGGCATCATGCCTGCTTTCAGAGCCACATAAAACGGAAATTTTAAGTGGAATCCGTATTTCTTGGCGCTCCGCGTATTATTTTCACGCCCCGTGTGATTCAGAATTCTTTCTGAAATGAGACGCGGAGACGAAAAAACACGAACGGGGAGCAAAAATTTTGAAATTTTCTGCGTTTACCAGAAAAAGATATACAGTCCGACAGTAAGTACCAAAACAAACATTCCCGCCACGAAAGCCCCTCGGGAAGACGTAAGATCCATGTCCGTTTTCGCTTCCATCTGAAGAGGTTCTTTCCGTGGGAAGAAAAAGGTCAGAATGGCAAGGAAAATCAGTAAAATAATAAACGTTAAAGCCATCTGGTTCAGGAAGTTCATGCGGCTGAGGAATGGGCATGGTACGATTTTCATCGCACCGTAAACGCAAGGTCCGAGTAATAAAGTCAGTGCACCAGCGAAACCAGGCACCCTGGGAGCCAGCAGACCAAAAACGAAAATCGCCAGCACGCCGGGGGAAAGATACCCCTGAAATTCCTGAATGTACTTAAACAGACCGCCAAATTTCGGATCAGCCAAGAACGGCACCAGCAGACATGCCAGAATACTGAACACCAGCACACAGATCCGCCCCACTTTAACCATTCCTTTTTCGGACGCATTTTTGTTTATATATTCTTTATAAATATCCATCGTAAAAATGGTGGACGCCGCATTCAGCATGGCCGCCAGCGAACTGAGCACCGCACCCATGAGAGCCGCGAGAATAAAGCCACGAATTCCCGACGCGAAAGGCAGGTGTTTTAAAAGAAGAGGAAACGCAGAGTCATATTTATATCCGATCAGCTCTTTCGCGACAGGAAATTCAGCCTTTTTACCAGAAAAAGATTCCAGAACGGTCGGCATTTTCAGGTCGTCTTTCAGCTTTTTATTCACATTCCACACCGCGAGATTATCCGCCAAAACCGAATTTTCCTTTAAAATCGGCACGAGCGCCTTATCCGCCGCATCTTTTTCGTCCAAAAGTTTTGTTCGTTCCCGCGTTACCATAAGATCAAAAATACTGACATCCTTCCCGAGAGTTTTTATGTTATGCTGAGTAATTTCTCGCGCCAGTTCTGGGTGCAGAACAGAAAAATCCTGATTAAACACAAAAAATGTTTTCGGATTATCAGAAGGCAAAAGCTGTCCTCCAGAAATTCGTCCATAAAGTTCCAGCGTGGATTTATTTGCCAGCGTGTCTGTCTGAGCCTCCCTGGACATTTCATTATGGTAAAGGTTAAAAGCGAGAATACCAGGAATGACGACGATAAAAGGAATCAGAAGTTTCATTCCAGCAGCAAAAACCAGACCTTTTTGCCCCTCCGCCAAAGAATGGGATCCGAGGGTTCTTTGCATAATGTACTGATTTAACCCCCAATAATAAAGGTTCGGAATCCAGATACCCAGCAGCAGGGTGGTCCAGACGATATTCGGATCCGAAAGAGGCCGCAGCATATGGAGTTTATCGGCATTAATTGCCTGAAATTTCTCCAGCACCGGGGTTTCCTGAGAAACTTTCGCCACCATATTCGCGTTTTCGAGAGTCTGATACGCTTCCGGACGCGTATAAATGGGAGTGTCCGCCACATTCTTCAGCGGTTCATCTTTAAATTCCCCGAAAGCATAAAACATTACCAGAGCACCACCGATAATCAGAGCAGATCCCTGCAGCAGATCCGCCCAGGCACAGGCTTTCAGACCACCGATAAAAACGTAAATACACGCGACGAGCCCCATTACCCACGCGGCATTTACGATCGTCACCTGAACTCCCAGGATTTCCTGACCGGCAAAAAGAGTATAAATGGTCAGAGCACCCAGATAAATCACCGCCGCGGTGGAAACGCCGACTAAAATAATCATCATGAAAAGTGACAGTAAAGACCGGGAAAGTTTATTGTACCTGTATTCAAGAAATTCAGGAATCGTGTAAATTCCCCGTTTTAGGAACATGGGAAGAAAAATAAACGCCACGGCAATTAAAGAAATGGCGGCGATCCATTCATAACTGGCGATCGCCAGTCCGGTACACTGCGCAGCATTTCCCGACATCCCCACGAACTGTTCCGCAGAAATGTTCGCTGCGATTAAAGAAAACCCAATTAACCACCATTTTAAACCACGGCCCGCGAGAAAATAATCTGCACTGGATTCCCCCGCAGATCCACTCATCCGAACACTAATGAAAATTACTGCAACAATAAATCCAACAAAAACGATAATATCTGGTACAGAAAAAGAAAAATTGACTGCTGTTTCCGCAAAAAGCATGTTCATCCATATATCTCCCAAAAAGTAATACAAAAAAAATCCCGAAAACTGATTACTGGCTTTACTTTAAATTTCCGTTTTGTGCGGCCATGAAAGCAGCATTTTTCAGCTCAGCCTGCTTCTGGCAGGGAACGAAAACACAGGGGAAGCGAAAATTTAAAGTGCATCGGATATAAAATACCTCTCCATTCTAATAAAATTTTCTTCATTTTAACGGATAAAAAAAAAGATTTCAAGCATCCATTCAGAAAAAAAAGCCTTTTTTTTATCCAGTGATAAATTTTCACGTCCGGTCACAAAAATTGCTCTTTTCTAAAAATAACATATATGGTATATAAAATACGAAAATGTATGATAATTTCATACTTCAGAGGCTCCATATCCGTTACCGATGAAATTTTCGTTTTTTAAGGCCACGAAAACAGAGATTCCTGTCTCGTGAAACACCAGAAAAACATAAATTTACAGAGTGTAACCGGTATATACTGGCCCCACTTTAAATTTCCGTTTCATGCGGCTCTGAAAGCAGAGCATTTCCAGTGACGCAAAAATGCCGGTGAAGCAGAATTTTATAGTGTATCGGGTGTATAAAGTAATCTGGTGTATGAAACCAGCACAAATAAAAAGATTATCTTTTTCCATTAATAAAACAGGTGGGTCATGAGGACAGTTAAACAGAACGTGGCGAAACTGGCCATTATATCTCTGGCATTATTTTTTACCGCTTTCGTGCCCAGTGCACACGGTGCGCCCCGCAGTAATACCGCCATAAGTAAAGTGGCTCTGCGTATGGGAATTCCACTGACGGATTCCATGGAAAACACCCTGGCCAGAACACGCACTCAGACACAGAAACTGACGGCACCTTCCCACGAAGAACTGGCCAATAAAATGGAAATTTCTCTGCCCGTTCTTTCAGAGACCGTGCCAGAGGGAGATACTTCAAAAACAGATTCAAAAATGAATTCTCATCCGTCTGAAGTGGCTTCCGAGTTACCCACACTCCCCTCCACACTTCCCGGTCTGCTGCCCGACACCCCAGAAACTTTAGCTGACGGACCATTACCTTCCACCGAAAAAACTCGTTCTCGGTATGCCGTAATGCCCGCATCCGCGCTGGAATCATTCCCCGCGGCCACCATGAACCAAAACGCGGATAACAAAACATCCTCGGACGAAAAAAATACCACAGAAATTCCCGCGACGATTCCTGACCAGCTGCCTCCGCTAAACATTCCTGAGGAACTTCCCGCCACGAAACCAGAAACTCTCCCCGCGACTCATGAAATTCCGGCACCAGACATGATCCTGCCCGGAAATCCCTCCGAAAAGGAACTTCCTCTGCTGAATTCTGATTCTGCACCCACCGCCGAAACTCATTACGAAATCCCGGAAACCCTCATACTTCCGCATCCAAAAACGGAAAGCGTACCGGCACCGTCAGAAGAAGAAACGGAAAACGCGCGGCCTGCGAATAACACCATACCTGTAAGCACAGAAGATCCATTTTCCATGTTCAGTAATTCTGAAACAGACTCACCCGGTACACAGGCGCCCATTTCAGATTCTCCACAGACACATGCGCCAGAAACCCCGTCAGCTGAACAGCTTCCCAGGACGGCCACACGGAAAATGCCGAGTCGTGCGGAAATCCCAGACACATTACCTCCTCCGATTCATTTATCGGAAGCTCCCCGAGAATTACCTCCCACCGCCCAGCCTCTTTCCGCGCTTCCTGTCAGCGAAGAAAGAAACACCTCACCCGAAACCTCACTTCAGGGAACAGGAATACCCGGCGACAAAAATCTGGAAGGCATTCAGGCACCACGTTTAACGGTGGAAAAAACCGCACCTGCGGAAATTCAGGTCGGAAATCCTTCCATCTGGAGCATCACTGTACGGAATGAAGGCACAAAAGAAGCCGCCGGGGTTCAGATTCATGATGTCATTCCCCGAGGTACAAAACTTATCAGCACATCACCACGTGCCGCTCAGGATGAAGATGGAAATCTCGTATGGAATGTCGGAAACATGCCGCCAGGCACCATGGCGGTGGTAAAAGCGGAACTTATGCCGGAAACGGAAGGAATCGTCGGAAGTGTGGCCAGCGTAACTTTTCGCGCCGAAGCTTCCGCAAAAACGGTGGTAACTCGGCCCATGCTGGACATCCAGACGGCAGGTTCCTCCCGATTACTGCTGGGAAGTGTCACCGAATTCCTCATTACCGTTTCGAATCCCGGTTCCGGTATTACTCGAAATATCGTGCTTTCAGAAAAAGTACCACCAGAATTACAGTTTGAGGGCGGTGCAGAAATTTTATATCAGGTCGGCGATTTAAATCCTGGAGAAAGCCGGCAAATTTCCTTACCCTTACGGGCAGTACGTCCAGGGCAGCTAACAAATAAAATCGTCGCCACCGCGGACGCGAATCTCCGTAAAGAAAGCGACTTTCCTCTGGAAGTAATCGCACCCGCTTTACAGGTTCAGATGGAAGGACCCGCGAAACGTTTTCTGGAAAAAGATGGAACATATAAACTCGTCCTCTCGAATCCCGGCACGGCACCCGCTAAAAATATCGAAATGAAAGTTACCCTGCCTCATGGCATGAATTTTGTTAGCGCGAATAATGGTGGCGGTTATCTGCCAGAAAACCATACCGTCTGCTGGCGGCTTCAGGAACTTCCTTCCGGAGACAGCGCGACTGCGGAAATGAACGTTACTCTGACAGAAATCGGCCAGCTGGTAATGAAGTATGAAGCGGTGGCCGACATATGTCCCGCACATCATGGTGAGAAAAGTGTTTCCGTGGAGGGAATCGCCGCTCTGATGTTTCAGGTTTCCGACACGAATGACCCCGTGCAGGTGGGCGAAGAAACCACCTACGAAATCAGCGTAATGAATCAGGGTTCCAGACAGGCTGAAAATGTTTCTGTAAGAGTACAGATCCCAGATGGTATGCAGGTTCTGGCATGTAAAGCACCCACCGCTCATACCACACAGGGAAAGACGCTCCTTTTCGCACCCTTACCTCGTCTGGCACCAAAATCTGAAGTTCTGTACCAGCTGAAAGTTCGTGGCATTTCCAGCGGAGATCAGAGAATTTCCGTCGGACTTTCCAGTAAAGAATTCGCCACGCCGATCGTGAAAGAAGAAAGTACGCGCGTTTATTCCGAGTAAATTTTCTCCGAGATAACCCCCACTCACAGTTCACCCTTTCATGGCACGGTTTCCCTGTCAGGAAAGGGTGTCCTTTTATTCCGATACACTATAAAATTCCGCTTCACCGGCATTTAGCTTCGCTGAAAATGCCTGCTTTCAGAACCGCACAAAACTGAAATTTAAAGCGGAACCAGTATATAAAACATCCGCTTTCATTTAAATTTCAGTTTTACACCACATAAAAGCTGAGGCATTTATACGCCACAAAATACCATGAAAATGAAATTTTATAGGTGCCTCGGACATATCTGATTTTCCTTTAAATGTCCATTTTATGTGTTTCTGGAATCTGGTATTTTCCGCTAAGCAAAAATACCTGCCGGCCAGCGGACGGGGAAGTGGAGACTTATCGTACCTCAGGCATAAGAATTTCACATGGATACATTTTTCCTCAAAATACATACCGCCGAGATGCATTCCCTGAAATTCCATTTACTCTTTTCCGCGGCCACGACAAGAAAAAAGAATTTCACGGCAGCGATTCAAAAAATCATCATAAATACCGCTTCCATAATCCGGAAATGTCCACGGGTGAGACTCCCATTTTTTATGACGATAAAAAAGCGTTATTTCTGCATAAATCCCACGATCAAGATAAATCCGGTGCGCATAATCTTTCGTAGAAGCCAGCACCAGTTTTCCCAGGTCCACATAACCCGGGTCCATATTTAATGGCCGTTCCTCTGGGATTTCTCCCGATTTTTGCTGCCGACAAAACTCCGCGAATTCTTCTTCCCAAAGATTCGACTGATGCTTCATTTCCACCAGCCTGGCCGGATCCATCACCGGTTCCAGCGCGAACAGATATTTCATTAAACCAGCACCCATGCTCGCTTCATAATAACGTGTCTGAGAAAATGAAACTCCCTCACTCTGCAAAATAATTTTTCCCCACTCACGTTCCATTCTCGTTTTCGCCCACAGCAGCGCCTCTTCATGACGCGTAAAAACAGCAGAAATCGGCAAAACAGGAAGCGGACAGTGTATTTCACCCATTATTTTCTCTCCTTATTCTTTCCATGACAGATGCTCCATACTGGTTCCATTTTAAATTTCAGTTTTTTGCGGTTCTGAAAGCAGGTATTTTCTGCGAAGCAAAATGCCGTGAAAGCGAAAATTTATAGTGTATCGGGTATAAAATCCTCTGGCTCACCGTTCCACGGATGAATATACTGGTTCCACATCAAAACTTTTTTCTAAAAAGAAGACGGATCCTCCGCAGGTCCAGTCTGCTGCGTTCCCCGAGATGGGGCATAACGCCTAAAATCTCGATCATTTTTTAACCGCGGATCCTGCTGCATGGCCTGCTGGTACAGCCGATTCACCTCTTGCGGACGTCCCATAAACTCATTCGCCACACAGCGAAAGAAATTCAGATACGCATCTGGCCCGATTACATGCTCGATCCGATCTAAACTCCGCAGTGCTTCCTCATACATCTCCTTCTGAAAAAAATAATCCAGAGACAAAAAATCCACACACGGGTCATCCGGAATTTTCTCTCGAATATCCGCCAAAACAAAAAGGTATTCCTGCGGATCCATATGCCGCAGAGCAGCATTTAATCGTATAATTAATAATGATTTATTCCGCTTCAATTCTTCTGGAAGCGCGTCAAAAATATCCAGTGTTTTTTGATAGTCGCCCTCTTCATATGCCGTAAAAAGCATTTCGATCGTTTTCATATGCTCACGGAAAAGTATCTGAACCACCTCCGACATTTCCACGATCATATCTCCAAAACCAGACGTTCCTCCCACATATAATTCCGGCACCAGCGTCTGGCGAATATTTTCAGAGAACTTTTCTCCATAAAAATAAAGATATATATCATATATCATCAGAGAGCCGGTCATGCCCCGGTGAATATAAAGATCATGATAATCCACACCACCATCTGGATCAATAAATCGGAACGCCAGAATCTTCTTTTCTTTTTCCGCACCCGGCACATTTTTCACACGCAAAAAATGGTACGCGCCGCCCCGCTTCACCTTTTCCGTGATCCGCCGCGCGATTCCCCCTGACTGAGAAAGTGACTCCAGCACGTCTTTTCGCCGATACGTTCCCTCTTCACGATTCTCCGGTAAATCCCGTAATACCGCGTCCGTAATGGCACTCCAGTCCATGGAACGCACATACATCATACCGTCACCAGCAGTTAACGTCCGTTCCAATTCTTGCCCAAATAAAATCGCCTCCTGATCCGTAATCGGAGATTTTTCCATCTGAATTTCCGCCTTTTTCTCTCGCGAAATTTCCTCTCCAGAACGCTCTTCCTTCTGACTCGGACAGCCCGCCACCGAGAAAAGTATACCACTTAAAAGGCATAAACACAGGAAAATTTTAATTTTTTTGTATATTTTTAGAAAGTATTTCATACTTTATCATATAAAGAGATTCACTCAAAATGTCAAGATCAGTTTTTCTTCACAGCACATACCAGATTTCACTTTATACCAGATTCTCCTTTAAATTTCCATTTTTGTGATTCAGTCAGTAAGCATCCTGCAGTTCATCATGCCCGCAGAAAAAAACAGGAAAACCTCCCCGGTATAAAAAAAGCTCTGAATACCAGAGCTTCTCTCAAAAAAATCTTTTCTTCATTTTTATCCGTGCTTTTTTATACCCGATGCATTATAAATTTCCGCTTCACCGACATTTTTATATCCGATACACTATAAATTTTCGCTTCCCCGGCATTTTACTTCGCTGAAAACGCCTGCTTTAATAGCCGCACAAAACGGAAATTTAAAATAGAAACAGGATATACCCAAAACGCACTAAAAATTTTACTCTTCCCAGCACTTCATGATGCATGAACATCTGTCTTCAGCACCACGCGAAAAAATTTAAAAAATTCCGGTATTCTTATCGTACCTCGATATGACTTTCAAAACATTTTCACTCTGCATAAAAGAAAAATAAGAAACATCCTAAAATCAAAAATGTCGTGGCGTTTTCTTATGCCAGATTCTTTATTCCGTATCTGTCTCCGACACACGCAGCCCATCTTTACGATTTAAGAGCCGGTATAAAACATTCGAATTAATATTATAATCCATATTCGACACATGACCGTCACAGTACGACATATTCATCGAACCAGCATGAGAGGAGCCAAAACTGTGTGATTTCGTATAACCCGACCGATCCTGGAATATTTTTCCCTCATACCAGCACCGATACGTATCTTGATTTCGTGCGCTGAGATATAAATCATCATCTCCAGCGTCCGGTGTATAAGAACCTGCGATAATATATCCATCCGCATTCACATTTTTTTCTCCAATAAGCGCGGTAACCGCCGCACCATCAATTACATCTTTTTCATAAACAGTACTTTTTACATAAAAAATCCCCGACTGATAACCCGGATCACTGGAAGATCCATCCAGCTGTTTTGCGCCACCATAACTTCCGGCGTAATCCATTTTTGCGGAACGTGTGCCCAGCTTATCTTTTTCATCATCCGAATAAATATCCCGGGCTAAAGCAGGATAAAGATTAGGCTTTCTCCGCGTGGGGCAATAAAAAATCGGAATCGGAGTATCCGCACGAACTCTTAACGTGGCCTGACGAAGATTACTTAACTCAATAAAATCCAAAATATTATACGCCCAGCCGCCGCGCTGATCATTCGCCGTTCCCCTTTTTCTGTCTCCCACATACGTGTACCCCTCATACCCACCCGTGGGATACCGCGCATTATTCACCACCAGATGCTGCTGGACACCCGCCCCGAACTGTTTTAAATTATTCTTACATTTCGTACGTCGGGCAGACTCTCGCACCGCCTGTACACCAGGAATCAGTAACGAAACTAAAACACTAATAATCGTAATCACGACCAATAACTCAATTAATGTAAAACCTGACCGTTTTTTATCATCAAGAAAAACTTTTGGCAAAACTTTTGAGCTTCCGAATCCTGTAAAAATAAATTCGAAATTCAGAATATTTACGTTAAATTTTCTTAAACAGGAAAGCATCTCTTCTTCCTTTCTCGGATGACTCTGCGAAAAATTCATCCTTACCCCAAAATTTATTTTATACCGATTCCACTTTAAATTTCCGTTTTCCACGGCCCGGGAAACATTCATTTTCAGCCTGCCTGCCGTGGACAGTAATACAAAAACCTAAAAGAACAAAAATTTAGAGCGCCTCAAAAATCAAATTTTCCATTTTTACAGTAAAAACGCGATCATATCCAACAAAATACATATGGTGGCAAAAATATCATCCGTTCAACTCATCTATTATTTACTCAGCTCCGTTACCACATTACCGTCTCTACGATTTAAAAAATTCGTAAGTGTCGCGGAACTAATATTAAAATTAATTGCGGCCAAACGACCATCACAAAAAATCATATTCATCGCCTGAGAATGAGGGCCTCCGAAAGTTTCCGTTTTCTGCAGTCCTCTACGATCCATGACTAATCTTCCATCACCAAGACATTTCAGTGTATCTTTATTTTGACCGCCTAAATAAGAGTCATCATCACTTTCATCTCCTGTTTTATTCGCCAAATAAACATCTGCATCAAGATATTTCTCACCCATTAAACAGGTATATGACGTTCCATCTGAAATCTCTTTTAATCGAATGTTACTGTACCGGAAAATAACTCCATTCCTATTCTTATCCGACTTACGATCTGTAATTTCTACCAGTGTATACGGTCCAGAATTTGCTGCATAATCACTTTTAGAAGCAAAACGTAACGTAATTTTTTCAGAATCTCCTCTCACTTCCCGATTATATCCATCATATACCAGAGGTCTTCGTCGTGTGGGGCAATAAAACATACTTAAAGGAGTCTCTGAACGCGTCTTTAAATCCGCATTCCGTAAATTTTCCTGATCCAGATACGGTAATATATTATAAATCCAGCCACCACGCTGATTCACAGCAGAATTTTCTGCAAAATCATTCTCTTTCACATTATTCCCGCGCTTTCGGTCACCGATATAAAAATGGCTGTATCCACCACACGGAAAACGTTCGTCATTCGTCGCGACATGATTTTGAGCCGCCTGCGAAATTTGTTTCAAATTATTTTTACACTGCGTAAGTCTCGCGATTTCCCGGACTGAATTTACCGCCGGCAAAAGTACGGCCATGATCGTCGCCATGATCGTAATGACCACCAGCATTTCCACCAGGGTAAATCCTTTTCTGCAGCGCAGGCTATTCGCGCTTACTCTCTGATTCCGTTTCCAGGCATACATTTCGATTTCCCCCATGATTTTCATTTTAGTACGCTCACCGTTCAATTTCCGTTATACTTTTTCATAAAAAAACTAACAAAAACTACTTTTCCCTCACATTATAATATTAAATATCGTGGAATGGAACATCTGTTTTTAAAAAAATAACAAAAAAACCATTTTTTTAAATTTTTATCTCTACTGACGATTATTTTTCGCGGCATGCCCCTTTCACGGTCAGATACCTGAACATTTTGTACCGGCTGAAACATTTCATTTTTATGATCCATATTCCCTGTGATTTTCTTTTTTCCGTTATCCTTCCCCCTAATAAGTTATACGCATGAATTTTCATTACGTTTCTGTATTATTTTTACTTAATGCAATTAAATATACTGTTTCCACTTTCATTTCCGTTTTATGCGGTTCTCGAAGCAGGCATTTTCAGCGGAGCAAAATGCTGGAAAAGCGGAAATTTATAGTGTATCGGGTACAAAATTATTTTTACTTAACCACACAAAATATATCATTTAAAATTTACCATACACTGTTTTCTGAAAACAGAACTGTTTTGTCCCAGTCTGAACATTATGATAAAAAATCAAAAAATTACTGTATTTTCAGATTTAATTAATTCCTCAAAATACTTCCTTTCCTCACAGAGATGGTTTCTAAATATGATTTTTACGACACACGCCACTCTGTATATTCCATATAATCCGTCTTTTTGTAAAAATTTTCCTAAAAAATTTCACAAAAGTTAAAATTTATCCTAAAGAAAAAAAACATGGCTAATTTTTATAAGCTATTATTTAATGTAAGATTATTATTTTTTCCGGATTTATTTTGTGCCAGATACGCTATAAACTTCTGCCACACCAGTATTTTTGCTTCCCTGAAAATGCCGGTGAAACGGAAATTTATAATGCACCAGGTATAACACCAGTATAATTTTTTGTTTTCCACCATTTTTGTTTCAGTAAAAATATGATGGAAAGTATAAATTTATTATAAGTCAGAAATATACATTATTATTATTTTTGGATATATTTCATACGCAGCAGGATGCCGATATGACCCTATTTTTTAAAAAGAAAAATACGACTCCTCATTTCACACGCCAGGGAAGCTATTTTTTGGTACTTACCGTTTATGGTATATGTACACTCGTAATTTTGTATTCTTTTCGATTAATCATACACCATTTACCTAAAAAGCCACTTTCTCTGGAAAGAGATTTTTCCGCACTTTCCCACGAGCCGTTTTATCCCGCCGGCTGGGAATTTTTAAATCCAGAATCAAAAAGTCACGTGCCTTTCGGACGAATACTGCCGCAAGATAATTCTTCCGTCAAGAATACACCATCTTCACCTCAGGTACCAGAGAAAAAGGAACTTATTTCAGAAAAGAACTCCTTTCTAGATTCGGCGTCTTCAAACAAAACTTTTGCAGAGGAATCGGAACTCCAGAATAACGTTCACCATCCTTATGTGGTGGCAAAAATTCCTAGTGAAACAGACCTAGAAAATATAAAACCACCACAAAATCATCCTCGGCTTTCGCCTTCCCCTCTTTTAAGGATTTATGAACAGGTACCGTCTTCTGGGAATTCTGGCTCTAACGTTCCTCGTAAACATTATAAACCCACTCAAGAATTCCTCCCTGTACCGGAATTACCTGCCCATGCTGAAGTAAACGCAGAGCCCCAAAATTTATCACCGAAAAACAAAAATACGCATCATTCTGATCATGAAGAAATTTTAAGAGTTTTTGATGAAATACAGGCTCAAAATAAAGCCTCCCGAGAAAAAACGGAAAACCCGAATGAATCCATTCCACCTTCTTCTGTATTTTCTGCTCAGGCCGATGAGTCTTCTCCTATTTACATTCAGGACGGACAGCAGCTTTTACAGAAGTTTCACCAGCACGCAAAAAACCGTCTGGCTCAGATGGAAGAAGAGCTGCACGACTATTACTGCATCCTTTATAAATGGGATCAGACGAATCTCATTACCAGGGAACGAGAAGTCATGCATCTTTTCGTCCGAGAAAAACCGTTTAGCGTTTATGCAAAATATGAGTTTCCCACAAAATTCAGAAACAGAGAATTCATTTTTTGGGAAGGCCACTATGAACATTCTATTATCGTAAGCACCGGTGACATGTTTAATAATCGCACTCTGCTTATCGGACAGGATTCGCCCGCATTAAAAAACAGCTCCACACACGGTGTAACGGAAGTAGGATTCCAAAAATTAATGAAACAGCTGATTCAAATTTCCAGTAATGCAGAGGCTCTAAAAGATGCGAAAGTACGCTTTTACCCCGACGCACGTGTGGGAAATCGTTCTTGTTATGCTCTGGAGGTAACCTTTCCTCAAAAACGTCCCGATCTGGATTTTTTCCGTATGGAAGTCATGGTGGACCGTGAATATGACCTGCCCATCCGCGTGGCCATGTATGACTGGGGGAATCATCCCGATCAGCCAGGGGAGGTGCTGGAAGAATATATTTATATCATTAAGCAGTTAAATCCTGGATTAACAGATATCGATTTCTGTTATCTGAATTCGCATTACCAGTTTCGGGATTTTGTACCGCGCATGTCACAGCGTGAGCAAAAATTTCATCAGTCAGTTCTTGAAAATTATATAAAAAAGAAGTAAAATAAGTTTTACGATTTATTCGGATTTTCCTTTTTTGTTTTTTTGCCACGAACTGATTCTTTCCTCCTTTATTTATAAATCACTTATGAAAGAAACTTCCGAAACCATCTTAATGGAAAAATTTCGAAACATTTTGCTGAATACTTCTCAAAAAAAGCTGTGGGAACATTTACAGAAACTGTCCGACAAAAATCGCCAGACACTTCTTACGGATTTATCACGGGTTAATTTTCCTTTAATGCAGACATTTTTTCAGAAATACCAGGAATCTCAAAAAAATAATGGGCGCTTTCCTTTTCAGATTTCGCCTCTTACTGCGCAAGATTTTTATTCTCTTTCACCCGAGGATACAGAAAACCGCGAAGAAAATATGGAAGGAGAAAAATATCTTCAGCAGGGGAAACTGGCACTTATCCTACTGGCGGGAGGTGTCGGCTCCCGACTAAATTATTTTGCGCCGAAAGGAACTTTCCCGATCACTCCTCTGACACAAAAAACTCTTTTTGAAATCCATTTTGAGAAAATTCGTCGCGTTCAACAAAAATACGCCACGACATTACGAATATATCTCATGACCAGCAGAGCCACGGACGAAGATACCCGGTCTTATCTGAGCCAAAATAATTATTTTGGAATTCCGCAAGAACAAATTTTCATTTTTCAGCAGGGGGAAATGCCTGCGTTTTCCCCCACTTCCGGTGAACTTTTGCTGCAGGATGAGGGACATTTATGTTTTGGCCCAGACGGTCATGGCGGTCTTTTACCCGCTCTGCATCACAGCGGTGCTTATACAGATATGGAGCATCATGGCATAAAATCAGTTTTCACCTTTCATGTGGATAATCCTCTGGTTCCGATCGCCGCACCGGAAATTTTAACTTCTCATTTAAATACCGGCAGTGAAATGACACTTCTGGCCGTGAAAAAAAATACTGCCCAGGAACGTGTGGGAAATATCGTTCGCCGTAAACCTGACAATAAAATTTCTATCGTCGAATATCTGGACTTTCCCGACTCTTTCGCGGAAATGCGTGACGAAACGGGCCGCCTTACCTTCTGGGCAGGAAGCGTCGGCATCCACGTTCTGGAGCTTTCTTTCATGCGCCAAATAACGCAAAAAATTCTGAATGACCCTCAGAGTATTCCCTGGCATTTTCCTTTACGTAAAATAAATTCTTATGGACAAAAAGTGGACGGTATAAAACCAGAACGCTTCATTTTTGACATCTTACCTTATGCCCAGTCTCCTCTCGTCCTGGAAATGGAACGCGAAGAAATTTTTACCACGCTAAAGGATGATCCGGTTCCCGTGACTACACATCTCTGTCAGCTTTACAAAAAATGGCTCCGCGCCGCGAACATCATATTTCCTCCAGATGCGCTGGTGGAAATCGCGCCCTCTTTCGCCACGTCCATGAACGAATTAAAAACACGCCTTTCTCCAGGCACCGTTTTTACAGAAAAAGAAATTCTGCTTCAATAATCGCGCACCTTTTTTTCCATTCCGTCATATATCTGGTTCTTCCTGAAATTTCCGTTTAAGACGGCTCTTCTTTCAGGTATTTTCACCAAGAAAATGCCAAAAATCAGAATCTTATATCGTGTATCCGATATAAACACTCCGTCACTCCTCCACGCATAAAAACGAAAAGGCTCTGTGAAACCAAGATACCATTTTATTCCCGATATGTCTTCTGCCGGTTCTTCTTTATACTCTGATTCTCCATTAAATTTCCGTTTCGTGAGGTTCTGAAAGCCAGGTATTTTTAGCGAAGCAAAAATGCCTGGAAAGCAAAAATTTATAGTGTATCGGGTATAATAATGCATCGGGCATAAATTTCCATTTTATACAGCACTTAAAGCCACAGGTATTTTCCTCGAAGCAAAAATACCGGAGAAATGAAAATTTATAGTACCTCGGGCATAAAACCAGGTATTCTCCGCGCTAAACAAAACACCAGGGAAGCGGAATTCATACTGGTTCTCGTTTCAATTTCCGTTTCGTGAAGTTCTGAAAGCCAGGTATTTTTAACGAAGCAAAAATACCTGAAAAGCGAAAATTTATAGTACCTCGAGGATAAAAGAACACCGATTTATTCATCCGTATCCCCAAAATCATCGTCCACAAGAAAAACTTCTCCGCCAGGCTTCAAAAATGTTTCTTGCGACAAATCAAAATCTTTTTCCTCTGTTTCAGAATTATCATTTTCTTCTAAAAATGAATCCTCCTCTTCCATATGTGCAGCTTCATTTTCATTCACAGGAAAATCCATATCCTCTCCGGGAAACTCGTCCATATCCACCTCTGTTTCCGGCTCCTCTTCCTGAAGAGTCTGAATCTGGGCATGATACTTTTCTTCATAATATGCTTGCGCCTCAAACCACGCCTGAATTTCTTCCTGTTTTTTCAGGCTGGCCGCATTTTGTTTCTTCTCCCGCACTTCCGCCAGATGTGCCTCCACGTCATCACGCTTATCATTCGCCTCACGCTTTCTAAAAAAAAGTCGGATGGGAACTTCTCCGAAATCCAGCTGATCCCGAATCACGCTGAGCATGTACCGACGATACGTCGGAGAAAACATGTCCGGATTATTACAAAACAGCACGATCGTCGGCGGAAGAATTCCTGTCTGAGTGGCAAAATAAATCTTGGGACGTGTCGTCCGATAAAGCGGCGGTGGACTGTACATCAGAGCTGCCCTCACGAGCCGGTTCAGTTTACTGGTATGAACCCGTGTTCTGGCCTGTTTAAAAAGCATCTGAGCATGATTTAAAAGTGTTTTCACATTTTTCCCCGTCTGCCCGGTAATAAACGCGATCGGAACATGCCACATGGTCGGAAACGTATCCCGAAGATAATCCGCCCAGGCATCTGTTTTCATGTGGTCTTTCATTAAATCCCATTTATTTACCACAAAAATACAGGGCTTATTTTCCTGCGCGATATACGCCACTAACTGTTTATCCACTTTACTGATCTGCGAGGAACAGTCAAAAAACATAAGCGTTACATCCGCGAAACGTACACTCCTCTGCGCCCGGTGCGTACCATAATAATCGACATTCGTCTTTACACTCACCCGGCGCCGAAAACCTGGCGTGTCGACTGCGATAAATTTTTTGCCGTCCATCTCGAACTGCACATTCACGCTGTCACGTGTCGTACCCGCCACATTACTGACGATCATCCGAGGAAATTTCACCAGCGTATTTACGAAGGTACTTTTCCCTGTGTTTCGCCGCCCGACGATCGCGATTTTCATCACGGAATCCATATCCAGCATTTTCGAATCCGCATCTTCGCCCATATCTCTCTGCATTTTTTCAGGCAGATGTTCCAAAATATATTCCTGTAACTCATCACGTCCACGTTTTTCTTTTGCACTAACAGAAATTATATCCCAGCCAAAACGATAAAAATCATGGATATGATTCTCAAATTTCGGGTGATCCACCTTATTCGCCACACAGAGAATGGGAATCGCCAGCCGGCGCAGACGCCGCGCGACATGTTCATCCAGAGAAACCACTCCTTCACGTGCATCCACCACATAAAGAATCATATCTGCCATTTCGATCGCCGTCTGAATCTGATTCTCGATATCCTCGGTAAGGTTATCCGGATCCAGAATTCCCATTCCGCCCGTGTCAAAAATTTCAAAAACTCGGCCCTCTATTTCGATTTCGCTGCTCATCCAGTCTCGGGTTACCCCAGCCTGTGGATCTACGATCGAAAGCCGCTTTCCGACGATCCAGTTAAAAAGACTGGATTTTCCCACATTCGGACGTCCCACGATTACAATTTTTGGTATATACATATTTCTCTCTCCCTTTTTCGCTGCATACAGTCTTTTATCATTATATCTTCATATCTTCATCTCAATTATGATCACGCCACTTTAAACTTCCCTTTTTATACTGTCCATACGTTCTGTTTTTATATCCGGAGTACGGCAAAATTTTAATTCTCCAGAACATTCTGCTTCTTTCACAGAATTCCTCTTATGCGGATCCTACTTAACATTTCCTTTTTTATGCAGCCACTAAACCAGACTTTTTACATATCATGAAATATAAATGTCTGTCTCACGCAGACGAGGAAATAAAAGTTTAAGGTGCATCGTGCATAAAAAACATGAATGTCCATACAAAATAAAAGTTTATACTGGTTCCACTTTATATTTCCGTTTTGTGATGCTCTGAACGCAGGTATTTTCAGCGAAGCAAAAAATGCCGAGAAAGCGGAATTTTATAGTGTATCGGGATAAACCCGTATCTATTTAACTCCATTTTAAATCCATTCCGCGACATTTTTCGCCCAGTAAGTAATGAGGATCCCAGCACCTGCCCGAGACATTCCGAGGAGACTTTCCATCACGACGGATTTTTCATCCAACCATCCTCGCTGCGCTGCGGCCTTTACCATACTGTATTCCCCCGAAACATTATACGCTGCCAGCGGAACTCCCGGAAAATGTTCTCTTACCAGCCGAAGAATATCCAGATATGCCAGAGCAGGTTTCACCATCACGATATCCGCCCCCTCCGCCAGATCCAGCGCAGTTTCCCTCAGAGCCGTTTCTGAAAGCGCAGCGGGATCCATCTGATAACTCCGGCGGTCCCCTGACTGAGGAGCACTTTCCGCCGCGTCCCGAAAAGGCCCATAAAAACTTCCTGCGTATTTCACCGCATAACTCATAATCGGTAAATGAGAAAATCCTTCCGCATCCAGTGCAGTACGCATGGCACTTATCATCCCATCCATCATTCCGCTGGGCGCCAGTAAATCCGCACCTGCTCTGGCATGTACCAGAGCCTGCTGCTGAATCATTTTCAGCGTGGCATCATTATCGACATCCGTTCTTCCCGCGATTTCCGTCAGACAGCCACAGTGACCATGACTGGTATATTCACAAAAACATAAATCAGTAACACACAAAAGATTCGGCGCATTTTTTTTCACCGTCTCGATTCCCCGCGCAATAATTCCTCGAGACGAAAGTGCATCGGATCCCATTTCATCTTTTTTCTCTGGAATACCAAAAAGTAAAACACCTCCGATTCCCAGTGATTCCACGCACCGAACTTCTTCCGCCAGAATATCCAGTGACATCTGATAAATACCAGGCATGGACGAAATTTCATGTTTCACGCCACGGCCTTCACGAATAAAAAGAGGTAAAATCAGCTGTTCCGGACGAAGATGATATGCCTGCACCATTTTCCGAATAATCGGATTCTGACGTAATCGCCGCATACGCACCTGCGGAAAATGACCCAAAAAATTTTGCATTTTATACTCCATTTTATACTAATTTCATTTTTCATACCCAGGTACTACGAATTTTCGCTTTTCATTTCCACCAGCAGACCAGCACAAAATGGAAATTTAAAGGAAAACCAGCATGCACAGAACGAGAAACCAGAGCATTTCATACATCACGAAATGTCCGAAAAGCTAAAATTTTAGTGTGCCGGGTATAAAACTTTACGTTACTTTATTTTACGTATGCCTGGCCCCGAAATTTCACTCCGTCCCTGCGCGACATGTGTTACTTTAATCTGAGCTGTAAGTCGTTCCTGTAAGGCGCTTACATGGGAAATAATACCGATGATTTTACCTGACTGCTGAATCGTTCCCAGGGCATTTAACGCCACATCCAGTGTTTCTTCGTCCAGAGTACCGAAACCCTCATCTAAAAACAGAGTGTCCATACTCACTTCTTTTCCCGCCATGGCCGCCAGGCCCAGGGCCAGCGAAAGACTAACTAAAAAAGTCTCACCACCCGAAAGATTTTTTGATGTCCGAACTGCGCCCGCCTGATAATTATCCAGAACGTGAATGTCCAGATCTGAGATTTTATCAGACGGAAGCAGTACATAACGATCAGAAATTTTTCGCAAAAAAATATTCGCATGACGTAATAACGCAGTAAACGTTAAATGCTGAGCAAAATTTTTAAATTTATCTCCATTCTTTGACCCGATCAGATCATTCAGTTTTTTCCAGCGATTTACCGTGGCCAATTTTTCTTGGATCTTTCGCCATTCCTGGTCATAACGTGCCTGCTCCCGCCGAGACCGTGAAATTTCATGATGTAACTCACCCTGTTTTTTCAGATTTTCATCTTTTGCCTGACTCAGACGTTCCCTCTGCCGTTTTAACTCATCTTCTGTTTTTTCGGTAAAGTTTTTTTCTCTCTCTTCTGCCAACTTCCGCTCATTTTCTTGTATTTTTTCTTGAAGAGCATGTGCTTCTGCACTCATCTCTTTTTGCGTTTTCTCGATACTCCTGCGCTGCGCTTCTTCCATCTGTGCATCAAGAAAATCCTGCATATCTTTAAAACTGGAACGTGCCAAAACTTTAGACCAGTGCATCTCCGCATTTCGATAATCGGCTTCATCCTTTTCCCATTTCAGTGCTCTTTCCTTTTTATAATTTTCCTGTAACAGGATCTGGCCTTCACAGACGTTTAATTTATTTTCCACTTCCGTGAATGATCTTTCCAGTTTTTTTCTTTCTTCCTCGCGCTGAAAAAGTATCTGAAAAAGCGCATTCCACTGCGCAGTTTCCTCTTCAAAAAAGCGTGCTAAATCAGAATGATCCTCCGGAAAATCACGTCCTGAATAATCTGACAGCTTTTCTGATAACTGACTCACTTCTGATGGAAGTAATGATTTTCCTGTAATAAACGGAGATGCCTTTTCCCACATATTTTTACGGAATAATATAATTTTTTGCTGTTCTTTTTCGCGATTATCTTTTTCAGTCTGTATCCCTCCAGATAAACGTGATTCTTCGTTTATCATTTCATAAAACTTCATTCTTCGAGCATCCAAGATTTTACGGAAATCTTCCACTTCTTTTTGTATGGACATCTGTTTCTGATGCAGCTGCTGTATTTCCGCGATTATTTTTTGTATGCCATTTTTGCGTAACTGAAAACGCTGTCTTTTCTTTTTTATTATTTCTAAAACATGCGCATCATTTACTTCCAGCTCCAAATATTCCTGGATTCCATCTCCATATAATTCTTCTTCCCACTTTCGCTGACCTTCTCTTAATTCTTCCAGAAACGCTTCTTTTAATTCGATAAAATTCGATTCTTTTTCCTCAAAAAAATTACTCTGATTACGCATCTGTTTTTTTGTTAATGAAAGGCGGTGGGCCGTGTTTTCCCTCTTTTTTTCTTCCAGTTTTTGCGCACTTTCTGCCTGGTTTAATTTTATTTTCATTTCATCCTGCATAACCGTTTCGCCGATTTCCGCATATGGATGTTCTTTCGCCCCACATAAAGGACACGGCTGACCCGGCCGAAGATTTTCACGCTGCCGCGCAAAATTCATTTTCAGTTTTTCATGATTTAATTTTTCTTTTAACTGCTCTGTTTTCTGCTCTGCCTGCCTACAAAATTTTTCACGTATCTCAAAAATATCTTGCAGTTTTTTCTGGCGTTTTGCCAGCTTCTGTAAAAATTCTCGCGTCTTTTGATATAACTCCACGGATTCTTCCATGGACGCCAAAATTTCCATATACCTTTTCAGTGACCGTTCTTCCCTCTGAATATCTCCGACTTCTTTTCCTGCCAGAAGTTCCTCACTCTTTTTCTCCAGTTCTTTCCTGATATGCTCAGTTTCCTGAATTTTCTTCTCGTCTTCTTTTAACGGAACTTCTTCCTCCGCGATTTTTTTTCTTAAAGAAATCACTCGCTGCCAATTTTCCACATCCATTTTTTGCTGCAGCAAAAAAGAATGAAACAGAGTGTTTAAACTATTTATCTGTTCTCGTAAAACAGGCACCACGTCAGAAAGTGCCGCCTCCGTCTCTCTTTCTTTTAATAAAAATTTCAGTTTCTCCCGTTCTTTCTGAAGCTCTTCTCTCACACTCCTCATTTCCTGAAGTGTTTTTTCCATCTGACAGCGTTCTTTTACGTCAGATTCCCACACATCTTTCGCATTTAGAAATGCCTGATAATCCGAATTAATGCATACTGCGCCCTGAGCACGTTCCCATTTCTGTATTTTTGGGATAAATGCTTCTTTTCGCTTTTCAAAATCTATTTTTTCTTTCTGAAACCACTTTTGTTTTGTTTCCAGTTCCGCCAGTTTTTCCCTCCAGTTCAGTAATTTTTGTGTTTCATTTAAATATGTTTCCAGTGTTTTTTCCACCTGCTGTAACTGCACCAGAAAAATTTCTTTTTTCGCCATTTCTTCCGAAGAAAGAAACGTAATTCCCTCCAGTTTCGCTTCAAGAAATTTAAATTCACTGGCTTCCACACCCTGACGTTCATATATTTTCTGTGATATTTTGGAATAAATATCTGTTTTCGTCAGCCTTTCTAAAATCGTCGCCCTTTCTGAACTGGACGCATTCAGGAAATCCGCGAAATTTCCCTGAGATAAAAGTACTGCTCGGGTAAACTGATTAAAATCCAGTCCGATATATTCCTCGACAAGATCCCGCGTACTCTGTGTTTTCTGATCACTCAGAATTTCGGCCTCTCCTGTTTCTAAATTACAGATTCTGGCGAATTCCCTCTTAACCATCTGAAGATTTCCATCAGGTCTGTCACCAGCACGTCTCTGGGAAAATGATGCGCGAAAATCTCCCTCTTTCGTCCGAAATGTTACTCCGGCAGAACATCTCCCGGCCTGAAGTGACATAATTTCATTCTGAGTATTACTGATATTTTTCAGGCGTGGTGTCTTTCCATATAATGCCAGACAGACTGCATCTAAAAGCGTGGACTTTCCGACTCCTGTCGGACCGGTAATGGCAAAAATGCCCTCCCGATGAAACGCCTCATCCGTAAAATCAATTTCCCAGGCGCCTGTCAGAGAATTTAAGTTCTCAAAAGTTAATTTTAGAATTTCCATCTTCCATTCTCCTCTGGAAATTTATCCGCAAGAGAAATATTTTCCTGACACCACTCCTCTTTTCACACCAGTTTTAAAACTGACACATATATATTCTCATTTCGTTTTATATTTTCGTTTTACGCGGCCACAAAAAATTTTTAATAAAACAAAAAACGGCGACAAAAAATTTTATCGCGAAACGGATCCCGAAATAAGTTTTCCAGACATTTTATACCCGATACATTATAAAATTACACCTTCCCGGCTTTTTTTTCGCTGAAAATGTCTGGCTTTAAGAGCCGCACAAAACGGAAATTTAAAGTGGAAACAGTATATTTCTCCGCCACCCACGATGAACGGCGTGAAAAATTCTTGCCGAAATGGTCACGTAAAACAAAAAATGAAAAGGGTTCTGGCACGACAAAAATATCCAAAAAATGAAATTTCCAATAAATCCGACATCTTTATTTTCAGACATAAAAAAAGGAAAATGAACCGGAATCCCATTTCATTTTCCTTACATACCAGTTCCACTTTAGAATTTTATGTTCCGCACCACGCGATTAAAACGAGTGTTTCCCCGGCACAAAAATTGGAATACAAAATTTTATCGTGCATCAAATAAAATTTATAACCGACACACGGTAAACTTTCGCCATACACAGACATTCACATCCGGTACTTTATACCTGATGCACTATAATTTTAGCGTCCCATGTATACTTCACTAAAACTGTCTGTTTTTGTGACCGTATAAAACGGAAATTTAAGGCAGAACCAGCATACCTGATGCACTATAAATTTCACGTCACCGCATTTTTGTTCCGCTAAAAACGTCTGTTCATGGCCGCATATTAAACGAAAATTTAACACGAAATCTGCCTGCTTTTACTCAGACAAAACGTCACCATTATTTTCCGGTTCCTGAAGATTTACATCCTCCGATTCCGTACCGGCATCCACCGTTAAATCAGGAGAAGACGTCTCGTCTAAATTAATTCCAGCCGCCAAAAGATTCGTATCATCCAGCAGTGTAAAATCCACTTCTTCCGCATCTTCCACCATCTGATCCAGAATGGAGGCCTCCGCATACGTGCTTTCTGTCCGTGTCCACTCCGCATCCTGATACATTTTAAATCCTGTACCAGCGGGAATTAAATGACCAAGAATCACATTTTCTTTTAAGCCCACCAGGTGATCCACTTTTCCCGCCAGTGCCGCTTCCGTAAGAACTTTCGTCGTTTCCTGGAAACTCGCCGCAGAAATGAAGCTGGAACTCTGAACCGCAGCTTTCGAAATACCTAAAAGCTGTGTGGAAGCCACCGCTTTTTGTGGTGCCTGGAATGTCGCAGGTTTCCCACCGGCCGCCTCCACTTCATCATTCCGCAGCTCGACTTTTTCACGCGGAACGATTTCTCCCGCAATAAACGGAGTGTCGCCAGGTTCCACGATTTTCAGGCAGCCATCCAGTAATCGGTTCTGCTCCTGAAATTCATGTTTATCCATCAGGGCACCTTCCAGTAAACCCGTATCCCCGACATTTTCCACTAAAACTTTTCTCAGCATCTGGGAAACGATAATCTCGATATGCTTATCATTTATCTGCACACGCTGAGAACGATACACATTCTGCACTTCACGCGTCAGATACTGCTGCACCGCTTCCTCACCAGAAATACGCAGAATATCATGAGGCACCAGAGGACCATCCACCAGAGCTTCTCCCGCTTTTACATAATCTCCGGAACGCACACGTAAATGTTTTCCATGAGTGATCAGATGCTCGCGCTCCAGACCGGTATCCTCCTGAACGATTTTTACCGTGCGCTTTCCACGGCGTTTTTCGCCCATGATTTCCACCACACCATCTATTTCCGCAATTACCGCAGGATCTTTCGGTTTCCGCGCTTCAAAAATTTCAGCGACTCGCGGTAAACCTCCCGTAATATCCTGAGTACCAGACACCTCTCGCGGTGTTTTGGCAAGAATCGTACCCGCTTTTATCTCCGCGCCTTCCTCCACTTCTATATACGCTTTTTCGGAAAGGTAATAAAAGTCAAGAATTTTTCCGCCTTCACCTTCTAAAATAATCTGCGGATGGAAATCTCCACGATAATCGATAACCGTCAGACGACTCGTACCCACCGCGTCTTTTTCCACTCGGACCGTTTCGCCCTCTATTAAATCTTCGAAACGTACCTTTCCATCCACCTCCGCTAAAATCGGAATGGAGTGTGGATCCCAGCGACAGATCACCGTTCCCGCCGGCACATCCTTCCCATCTTCCACAAGAATCTGCGCACCGATCGGCACTTCATATTTTTCCAGTTCCCATCCCCGTGGGTTTAACAGAGACACCTCTCCATTTCGCGTCAGAGACACCACCTGACCCGTACTGTTCGTTACCGCCTTCAGACGAGTATAACGCACTTTTCCTGGCTTCTTATTTTTAATGTCCCTCTGTTCCATACCACGTGCCGCCGTTCCACCGATATGAAACGTACGCATGGTTAACTGAGTACCCGGTTCCCCGATACTCTGAGCCGCGATGGTTCCCACCGCCATGCCCTGCTCCACCATTTCTCCTGTGGAAAGGTCCATTCCATAACATTTCGCACACACTCCCAGTGACGCCTCACATGTCATGGGACTTCGTACCATGATCTTTTCCAGACCCATTTCCTCAATTTTTCGCGCGGCTTCCAGCGTAATCATTCCATTCGCCTCCACGATCACTTCATCCGTAATCGGGTTCACGATATTCGCACAGCTGACACGCCCCTTAATAGACTCCGCCAGACTCACTTCCACTTTTTCGCCACGATAAATGATTCCTTTCGAGATCCCCTGTGTCGTTCCGCAGTCTTCGCAGGTTACCACAAAATTCTGCGCCACGTCCGCCAGTTTACGCGTCATATAACCAGAGTCTGCCGTTTTTAATGCCGTATCCGCCAGACCTTTTCGTGCTCCGTGCGTCGACGAGAAATACTCTAAAACGCTCAGGCCCTCACGGAAATTCGCTTTAATCGGAGTTTCGATAATCTTCCCTGACGGTTTCGCCATCAGACCACGCATTCCCGCCAGCTGACGTATCTGCTCGATTCCTCCTCGCGCCCCGGACTGCGCCATCAGATATATCGGATTCACATAACCCGGCCACCGATGATCATTATCCAGAGCCTGCGTCATTTCCCGAGTAATTCGGCCATTCGCTTCCGTCCAGGCATCCAGCGTACGCGCATAACGCTCACGTTCTGTCAGCGCACCATACTGGTAACTGTTCATGTAATTCATGACCATACGTTCTGTTTCTTCGATGATCGCTTTTTTGGAAGCCGGGGTAATCAGGTCATCCGTCGCAAAAGACAGACCTGAATGTGTACTTTCACGGAACCCCATCTGATTCATATCATCCAAAAGATCGATCGTCGCACGCCGCCCCAAAAGTTCATAACAGTCTGAAATCACTGTTCCCAGAGTACCCGTACGCATCTGTTCATTATAAAAAGGCATTCCCACCGGTAACATGTCATTAAACATGACACGACCGACGGTCGTATGGAACCGCTGTCCTACTTTTATTCCCGGACTGCCTTTTACTCCCGTTTTTTCATAACGTTTCGGCAGCCGTAACTCGATCGGCGTATGTAAGGTAACTTTTCCATGCTGGTACGCTGTGTAAACTTCCTCAAAACCCGGAAATTTCATACCTTCTCCGACACGATCCGCCAGCTCGATCGTCATGTAATAACACCCCATGACCACGTCCTGAGACGGACTAATAATCGGACGGCCATTCGCCGGGCTAAAAATATTATTCGTGGACATCATCAGCGTATGAGCTTCCACCTGCGCTTCGATCGAAAGTGGGAGGTGAACCGCCATCTGGTCACCGTCAAAATCCGCATTAAAACCACGACACACCAGCGGGTGCAGTTTTATCGCGTTTCCTTCCACAAGAATCGGCTCAAAAGCCTGGATTCCCATTCTGTGGAGCGTCGGAGCACGGTTCAGGAGCACCGGATGATTTTTAATCACATCTTCCAGAATATCCCATACTTCCTCATCTTTTCGCTCAAGCATTTTCTTGGCACTTTTAATCGTATCCGCGTGCCCCAGTTCCTTTAATCGGCGAATTATAAACGGCTGGAAAAGCTCTAAAACGATTTTCTTGGGAATTCCACACTGATGCAGACGGAGCGTCGGCCCCACGACGATTACACTTCGTGCCGAATAATCCACACGTTTTCCCAGCAAGTTTTCTCGGAAACGTCCCTGCTTTCCTTTAATCATATCCGTCAGGGACTTCAGCGCACGATTACTGCTGCCCAGCACAGGCCGTTTACAGCGAGCATTATCAAAAAGCGCATCCACCGACTGCTGTAACATCCGCTTTTCATTTCGGACGATAACTTCTGGCGCATTCAGATCCGTCAGTTTCTTCAGACGATTATTTCTATTTATAATCCTGCGATAAAGGTCATTCAGGTCAGAAGTCGCAAAATTACCATTATCCAGCATCACCAGAGGACGAAGATCCGGTGGAATTACCGGGATAACATCCAGAATCATCCATTCCGGCTTATTATCACTGTCACGCATGGCTTCCACGATTTTCAGCCGATTTATCAGTTCCTTTTTTCTCTGTTTTGAATTCGTGGTACGCAGCTCCACCCGGAGTTCTTGTGAAAGCGTTACCAGATCCAGTTCTCTGAGCAGTTTACTAATCGCCTCCGCTCCCATTTCCGCCGTAAATGCCGACGCACCGTACGTCTGCACCGCCTCCCGATACTCATTTTCCGTAATCAGCTGGCGTTTCTTCAGAGGGGTATCTCCTGGATCGGTAACGACATAATCCTGGAAATATATTACTTTTTCCAGACTGCTCATCTTTATGTCCAGTAAATTTCCCAGACGACTGGGGGACGTCTTAAAAAACCAGATATGCGCCACCGGTGCCGCCAGCTCGATATGCCCCATCCGCTGACGACGCACACGGCTGTGTGTGATTTTCACTCCGCAGCGATCACATATCATTCCTTTATACTTCATTCCACGGTACTTACCGCACATACACTCCCAGTCTTTTTCCGGGCCAAAAATACGCTCACAAAAAAGACCGTCCCGCTCAGGGCGATAAGTCCGGTAATTAATCGTCTCGGGCTTTTTCACTTCTCCATGAGACCAGCTCCGAATATCAAAAGACCGGGCAAGACTAATTTCTACAGATGTATAATCGTTAATTCTTTCGTAACTGCGTTCATCCATGCTCATGCACTGGATCCCCACTTTCTTGGATTATGATTATATTATAATTTATTATACCTGGTTTTACTTAAACTCTAATTTTTATAGTTCTTTTCAGCAAAAATTATCAGGAAAACAAAAATACAGAAAAAGTAAATATACGGTTTATCAGGGATTAAAATGATACATTTTATAATATTTTCTGACGAACCATGATTCCCTCTTTCCTAATTTTCGCGTACTGAATTTCTTACTTTTTTCCATTCCGCACACAAAATATTTTTCGCGTGGTGATCCGTATCCCGGAGATCCGGCATACACGAAACGGAAATTTATGTTCCCGACACACTTTAAAATTTCGCTCCATCCGATTTTTATACCCGATGCACCATAAATTTCCACTTCACCGGCATTTTTGCTTCACTAAAAACGCCTGCTTTTCGATCTGGATGAAACGGAAATTTAAAGGAGTATCCGTTCTCTTAGCCGAGGTGCCTGATTTCAGGAACACCTCTAAAACGAAATTTAATGTAAACGGGGAAAATAACGCCCGAACGAAAACAGAAGTCAGAATTTAGATTTCTCCGCGCCCCATTCTCATATTCAGGCCGAGACCTTTAATTTCATTCGTTAAAACGTCAAAACTGGCAGGTGTACCGGCTTCCAAAATATTTTCTCCTTTAACCATGGATTCATAAATCTTGGTACGCCCTTCCACATCATCACTTTTCACCGTTAATAATTCCTGAAGGATATATGCGGCTCCATAAGCCTCCAGCGCCCATACTTCCATTTCTCCAAAACGCTGTCCACCAGAACGCGCTTTTCCGCCCAGCGGCTGCTGGGTAATCATGGAATAAGGCCCTGTACTGCGCGCGTGCACCTTATCATCCACCAGATGGTGAAGTTTTAACATGTAAATGTAACCCACCGTGGTTTCTTGTTCGAAAGGTTCTCCCGTACGACCATCATAAAGACGGATTTTCCCGTGCCGAGGCAGACCCGCTTCTTCACACGCGACATTAATATCTTCTTCCTTCGCGCCATTAAATACCGGTGTAATGGAACGGAACCCTCCCGCCGCACTGGCCCAGCCAAGATGTGTTTCTAAAATCTGACCCACATTCATACGACTCGGAACGCCCAGCGGATTTAACAAAATTTGTACTGGCGTACCATCTGGCAAAAATGGCATGTCTTCTTTCTTCAGAATTTTCGAAATCACACCTTTATTACCATGACGCCCCGCCATTTTATCTCCCACGGAAATCACGCGTTTCGCAGCGATATAAACTTTCGCCATCTGAAGTACTCCGCTGCGTAACTCATCCCCGATTTTCATCGAGTTAATTTTATGATCCATCGCGTCCAGCAGACGTTCCACCCTCAGTCGGTGCGACATAAATATATCAAAAACCTGCTGCCGGACGGATTCTGGATAATTCAGGTGAGAACCATAAGAAAAGTTTCGTGCCTGGGCGACGATATCCTTATGCGATTTCCCCTCCACGATCGGCTCACCATACTGATCCAGCACCGGTTTTCCCGTACACTCTTCCACTTCCTGGATCATGGCCGCGAACGCTTCTGTAATCTCTTTCTGGCATTCCGCTTCCACTTTACTGATGGATTCCTCAAATTCCCGACGTTCCATTTCATTCAGACTGATGCGCCGACAATAATGCTGTGTGTCGATCACGATTCCCTCCACTCCCGAAGGAACTTCCAGAGAATCATTCTTCACATCTTCACCAGCACGACCAAAAATGGTATGCAGTAATTTTTCTTCCGGGGTAAGCTCCGTTTTCGATTTCGGTGTCACTTTCCCCACTAAAATGTCTCCCGGACGGACATACGTCCCGACACGCACGATTCCCCGGTCATCCAGATTTCTTAACGCCTTCTCACTAACATTCGGAATATCCCGTGTAAATTCTTCTCGACCAAGTTTCGTTTCTCGAATCTCGATATCATATACTTCGATATGAATGGACGTATAAACATCATTCTGCACGAGTTCTTCACTGATGATAATCGCGTCCTCGAAGTTATAACCTTCCCACACCATAAACGCCACCAGAACATTCCGTCCCAGCGCCAGTGCTCCATTATGCGTCGCAGCACCATCCGCGATAATTTCTCCCGCCTTCACCACCTGCCCCGGAACCACGATCGGCTTCTGATTCTGACAGGTACGCTCATTCATCCCCGTGAACTTCCGAAGTTTATAAACTTCCTCGTCTATCATAATCCGTGACGCATCACAGTACGTTACCGTCCCGCCACGTTTCGCACGAAGAATTAAACTGGAGTTCCGCGCGGCAGCCGTCTCCAGACCGGTTCCCACCAGCGGGGTTTCTGATACAAGAAGAGGAACTGCCTGTCTCTGCATGTTTGAGCCCATCAAAGCTCGGTTCGCGTCATCATGCTCCAAAAATGGAATTAATCCCGCCGAAACACCCACCATCTGACTGGGAGATACGTCGATATAATTCACTCGATTTATGGGCACAATTTCATATTCGCCCGCATAACGCGCGATTACATTTTCACCCACGGCGCGCGAGTCGCCGACGATCCGTCCATCCTTTATCAAAACATCTGCCGGAGCAAAAACTGCCGACTCTTCCTCGTCCGCCCTTAACCAGCGAATTTCACCCGTCAGCTGACCATTCTCCACCACCTGATACGGAGTAATCAAAAATCCGTATTCATCCACACTGGCATAAATCCCCAGACTGGAAATCAGACCGATGTTCGTACCTTCCGGCGTCTCGATCGGGCAGATGCGCCCGTAATGCGAAGCGTGAACGTCTCGCACATCAAAACCCGCGCGCTTACGGTTTAATCCTCCAGGACCTAATGCCGACAAACGACGTTCGTGCGTGAGCATCGACAGCGGATTCGTCTGGTCAACTACCTGGGACAGCTCGCTGCGCCCAAAGAAAAAATCGATCGCCGAAGAAATGCTCTTCGGATTTATCAGACCTCGCGGCGTCATTTCATGGACATCTTTCATCCCCATACGTTCCACGACCGTGCGACGAAGTTTATTAAACCCTTTTCGCACTTCATCCGCCGCCAATTCGTCGATCGTCCGCAAGCGCCGGTTCCCCAGATGGTCGATATCATCCACCGACATACCCGGTTCCCCATTCCTTAACCCGATCACGTAACGAATCGCCGCGACTAAATCTTCCGGACGCAGAACCATCACCTCTTCAGAAATGTTCAGCCCAAATTTTCGATTAATACGGAATCTTCCTACGCGCCCCAGTCGGTAACGATTCACATCATAAAACTTTTCCTCGAACAGCTTCCGCGCTTTATCCAGATGCGTCGGATTCCCAGGACGCATCCGCTGATAAATCCTTAACAGGGCTTCTTCATGACTCTGCGTCACGTCTTCCGCCAGCGTATTCATCAGCAGCGTGTTCCGCGTATCATTCATCACCTCAATTTCTTGAATGCCAGAGGTGCAGATCTGCTCCGCGATATTTTTTGTAATTTTCTGCCCACACTCAAGAATCACTTCGCCCGCGCGATCTGAGCCCACAGGGTAAATCACGTTATCCACCGCGATTTTTCCCTCGATGTCCGCCACGCACTTTCCCTTATCCGTCTTCACCATCATGGTTTCACAGAACGCACGCAAAATACTCGCGTTATCCGTGTATTTCGGATCCATCGCACGCAATAAAGTTAATGCGGAAAACTTACCACTCTGATCGATTCGCACCGTGATGCTATTTTTCCGTGAAATATTCAGCTCGATCCAGCTCCCGCGCTCCGGAATAATGCGGCAACTAAACATTCGGCTGTCTTCACCCGAATCTTCTTCCGACACAAAATCCACACCCGGGCTGCGGTGCAGCTGGCTAACCACCACACGTTCCGCACCATTAATAATAAACTCTCCTCCGCCGAGCATGATCGGAAGCTCACCAAGAAAAACCTCTTCTTCCACAGGCTCTTCTTTATTCAGACGAAGACGAATTTTAAATGGCATGCCATACGTCAGACGTAAACGGCGGCACTCATCCGGCTCATAACGAGGTTTCCCCAGTTCATAACCTAAATACTCCAGCGTGACCTTCTCGTCATGACTCTTAATCGGAAAAACTTCTCGAAGCACGGATTCCAGACCCTCATCCTTACGCAGGTGAGGCGGAATACGATAATCGTTCAGCCTTATCTCGTCAGGAAGAGAATCGCGTTCCTCTTCCGGATACTGGTACTGTAAAAAGCGTTCATAACTGACGGTCTGAATCACTGTCAGATCCGGAACCGGGGTTACTTCTGTATTCGAGCCAAAAATACGGACCTGACTCGGATAAATACGACGGGATGGAGATGTTGCCATTTAATTTCACCAGAAATCGTAATTATAGGAAATATGAAAATGCTTTAAGCACCACGTCAAAACCAGGGCGATCAGAAAAATTCCATTTTTTTACTTTTTTTATAAAAAAATGAAATAAAACAACAAAATACGATGACCGCGCGTAAAATCCTCGTTCTCACGCAACCATCGTAAGTTCTCTCATAAATGCATCATAAGCACTCTAAAACCCTGTTAAAAAACCAGACTCAAATGAAAAAATAGAGTCGACATACAGGCCTGATAAAAATATCAAGTTGTGTAGTTATACACCAAAATTCTCAAGATGAAAAGGAGGGGGGGATAATTTTTGCCAAATTTTATTAGTTTTTTTACTTTTTCTCAATTTTTCTAAATATTTCACTAAATTTCCTTTCTTTTCTCGCACAAAATCTTTCCCTCTGCACGCCTTCTTTTATTCTGTTCTCTTTTCTATTTCCGTATTATTCTTTCTTTTCGCCGCACATCCGTAAATTTTCTCTTTTTTATAAAATATCCCCTATTTCCTGCATTTTCCCATTCATTACCGTATCATTTTTCACTTTCTTTCCAGCTAAAACAGGTTACACCGACTTTTCCTGCGCTGGAAACCCTGATTTTAGCACTAAAAATCCTATTTTCAGTACGCCAAAAATGAAATTTCATAATATGACACGTACTAAATTCTATTTTCATAAAGTACATTTCACTTTTATCCTCGATGCACGATATATTTCCGCTTCTCCAGCATTTTCTTCGCTAAAAATGCCTGCTTTCAGAACCGCGCAAACGGAAATTTAAAAGGGAAACAGTCAGAAAAAAAGACCTTTTTCCTCACTTTTTTCAGAAAAATTCCAAGAAAATAAAAAAACCTCGCGCCGTAACACGAGGTTTCATAAATGTACGCAGTCAAAAACTTATTTAATCGCCACGGTCGCGCCGGCGGCTTTCAGGTCGGCAGCCAATTTATCGGCATCTTCTTTCGAGATTCCTTCTTTCACTTTACCGAGGGACTCTACCAGATCTTTCGCTTCTTTCAGACCCAGACCGGTGGCGCCACGGACCACTTTAATTACTTCGACTTTTTTATCGCCGAAACTTTCCAGTACGACGGTAAATTCCGTCTGCACTTCTGCCGCAGGACCAGCATCCGCTGCCGCGGGACCAGCGGCCATAACCACTGCGCCACCGGCTGCTGCTTCGATTTTGTGGACATCTTTCAGATAATCCGCCAGTTCTTTCGCCTGTTTCAGGGTCAGTTCTGCAATTTTATCGCCCAGTTCTTTCGCCAGTGCGGAGAATTCACGTGTTTCTTCTGACATTTCTTTATTCCTTTCGTTTTGGTCGCTTTCGCAAAAATAACCGCCTCTCTGAGACGCCGCCTAAATGTGTTTCTCTCACACTCCGCACACCGCGGCACCACCTTCAGTTTCTCTCACACTCTTCTGAGGGCGCGTTTCACCCGGCAAATCATTTTCACGATTCAGTAAAAATTAATTTTTGTATATTCCATGCTGACTAAATATTTACCGACTTCCTATTTCCCTCTGCTTTTTCATACAGATTCACAAAACGCCGGCACATCCGCCAGATAAATTTTCTTTTGATTCCCTTTTTCTTTACATTCCTGAAGCAGTCCGCGCGATAAAAATATCGTGAACTACTCAAAACTGGAAGAAAAGCGAAATCCGCTTAAGGCACCGTTTATTTTAATTTCCGTTTTCGATAAACGTCACCGACATACCCCGATTAAAACTAAAAACAGCTCTGACCGAGGTATGATTTTTTATTCTTCGCCTTCTGCTTTGGACGCAATTTGCCCTGCCACAGTACTTCCTGGACCAAGCATCGCGGCGACAAGATTTGCCCCTGGTCCAAGAATCTGACCGACCAACAGACCGAGCTGTTCTTTTCGGGAAGGCCATTTACTAATTTCTTTGACCATTTTCGCATCCAGACGTTCACCGTCCATGACGCCACATTTCATGACAAAAAATTCCGCAAAACGTTTATCTTCAGCCAGCGCCGTGACTTCTTTTGCCAGAGAGATAATATCCTCACTGCCCCAGCACAGAGCCGAACTGCCTTCCATCGTTTCGAACAGAGGAGCCAGCGTGGTTCCCTCCAGCGCACGTTTTGCAGACGTATTCTTCACTTTCATCAGGGAAATGCCTTTTGATTCCAGCTCACCCCGAAGAATATTCGTCATATTTGCTGTCATTCCGACCATATCCACTAACAGCGCATCCTGGACACCGTCCAGTGCTTTTGCGACATGCTCGGTAAGAAGATTCTTTACATACTTACTCATGGTTATTTATATTTGTTGTGAAACCGAAACCGGTTTAAATCCTAATGATTAATTAATACAGGTCTAATTTTATATCCGTGCACTAAAATTTTCAGTCTTTCAAAATTTCGCGATACATAAAATATTTACTTCCGTAACCGCATAAAACGAAAATTTAGTGACTCAGTATAAATTTTTATCTCGCACAGTTCTGTCTGCCGGCAGTCCGGTCACGAAAAAATTCAAAAGAAAATTTTCGGTACTTCAAGAATCATATCTCTCGGACAAGAACAAAAAACACTGCCCGGGACCGTGCTTAAACGATAAATTACACCTATAACTGCACTCTGATTCCAGGCGACATGGTCGCGCTGATGGCAATTCCTTTTACATACTGCCCCTTCGCCGTGGCAGGCTTCAGGGTAATAATAAAATCGATAAACTTCTGAATGTTTTCACATAACTGTTCCTGCGTGAAATTTAATTTCCCCACGATCGCGTGAACATTTCCACCCGAGTCATTACGAAACTCAACTTTTCCCGCTTTATACTCATGGATAACTTTCGTCACATCCATCGTTACCGTCCCTGCTCTCGGACTGGGCATCATACCACGTGGACCAAGAATTTTACCTAGTGGCCCCACCACGCCCATCATATCCGGTGTGGCGATACACACATCAAAATCCAGCTTTCCCGCTTTAATATCGGCCGCGAGATTTGCATCTCCGACGATATCCGCGCCCGCTGCCTGTGCTTCCGCCGCTTTATCACCTTTCGCAAAGACCGCCACGCGCAGTGTACGTCCGATTCCGTGCGGCAGAACAATTGAATTTCTCACCTGCTGATCCGCCTGTTTCGGCTCGATTCCCAGACGCATCGCGATTTCGACAGACTGCTCAAACTTCGTGGTATTAAATGTCTTCAGTAACTTGACCGCCTCTGCCAGAGGGAGAGGCTGTTTTCCTGGCGCTGTCGCGGCCAGTGCTCGTATACGTTTTGATCGCTTAGCCATGCTTCCGCTTTCTTTCATTGAACCGCCCCCGTGACTTGCCTGTGCCTTTCGCTCGGGCACTCACAGAAACAAATTCCCTAATATAATTTACGTTTCTTCTTTAGTCAATAACTTCTAAACCCATACTGCGCGCGGTACCTTCAATTAGCTTTCGCGCCTGTTCTGGATTTCTTGCATTTAGATCCGCCGCCTTCCGCTTCACGATTTCATCGATCTGCGCACGCGTTACTTTTCCAACTTTTACCTTCGGGACATTTCCTGACCCGCTGACAATTCCCGCCGCCTGCTTCAGTAAATCCACCGCCGCCGGGCTTTTCGTCTCCAGCTCGAACGAACGATCGTTATAACAACGAACAATCACAGGTATTCGAAGTCCCATGTCACCCTTCGTTCGATCATTAAACTGCGTTACGAACTGACCCAAATTCACTCCATACTGACCTAACGAGGTACCCACCGGCGGGGCAGGTGTCGCTTTGCCACCAGGAACATGAAATCGGGCGATTCCTACTAATTGTTTTGCCATATTTTTACCTTAATTTTCAGATAGGAAACCTTCGCGACTTACTTCGTCGACCTTTCAGCCTCCAGACTCCCTGTTACTACTATTTATCCGATACCCATTTATATTCTCACTTCTTAACATTCTCCTGACTCACTCTAAATTTTCATTTCTCTGACATGTTCAGACAAAAAGCAAAATGCCAGAAAAGCAAAAATTGTAGTGCATCCGATGTAAAAAATGAGTATTTATTGCGTATCAGACATAAAATTCTCGTGAAATCGGCGTATCCGGCCAGACAGTTTCTTTTCCTGAGTCTCTTTTCAAAAATCGTAAAACACAAATTCTGAAAAGTCGTTCTTCATGATGGGAAAATCCTCAGAGTCCGAAAGATGAATCCTCGACACACCGTAAATTTTCGCCTCCGTAAGATTTTTCTTATTTACCGGTTCTCATTTAAATTTCCATTTTGTGTGGCCCTGAAAGCCCGGCATTTTCAGTGAGCAAAATGCCTAAAAAACAAAATTTATAATACATCGGGGACAAAATACCCGCGACAAGAACCGAGTAAAACGAAAATTTAACGTGAAATCAGGATACGACCGTTCCCTGCTGTCCGTCATCTGAATAAACTGCGAGTTCCGAGTTTTATGTAAAGACGTTCATCGTAACTTTCGTTTTTCCACGACCGACACGATTTCGCCTTTTCGGAAACCAGCTGATTTTACATCTGCTCAATTTGCCAGTACTCAAGTTCTACTGGCGTGCTGCGCCCAAAGAAGTTTATCATCACATTTACGCGACCGCTAGTGACGTCTATACTACTGACTTCGCCGTCCATATTTTCGAAGTTTCCTTCCTTCACTTTCACTCGATCTCCGACCTGGAAACCGATTTTCAGCTGCGGGGCTTCTTCTTTTTGAATTTGGCCGGCCAAAATCCGTTCTACTTCTTCTGGCAGCATGGGTACTGGCTTTCCAGCCGCACCGGCAAAATCTCCGATTCCGCTGGTCTGCCGCACCAAATACCATGTATCCTCATTTATCGCCATCTGGACAATAATATAACCTGGATACAACTTGTGTTTCGTTGTTCGACGACGACCATTTCGGACTTCTGTTACAGACTCGATAGGAACGATTACCTGTCCGAAGTATTCTGAAAGATTCGCAATTTTCGCTCGTCTTATCAGTGCAGCGGCGATCGAGTCTTCTCGATTACTCTGCACTTTCAAAATGTACCAGTCCATTACGATTTCTTCGGACGTTTCTTCTGCCCTGTCCATATCCTCCACCGGCGCACCGTCTGGAGCGGTTTCTTCTACTTTCAGATTGTCCGATAATGTTTCATCCATTTCGGTACCTTCCTTACAGGGCTAATTCCATAACGTCATTCGATGACTGCCACATTTCCGTTTGTGGTCGAACGTCTGCTTTACCATTTTTATATTTACGTATGTAAAATGATAAAACACTATATAAAAATATTTTATTTTAACGTCTTTATTTTAATATGCCGTAATTTTTTATTTCACAGCAATTTTTTAGCAAAAATTTTATGCTCTATTTTTCGTCCTAAACCCGTTTACGCCGACAGAGATTTTAACCGAAAGTTAAAAAATCCCCAGCCACGCAAAAACTTTCGCCGCGCCGATTCCGATAACATCCACCAGCCATTTCAGCAGCAGATCGTACCCAAACAAAATAGCGGCAAGGAAAAACATCACGAAAATAACCACCGAGGAGCTGGTAATCAGCTCTTGTTTACTCGGCCAGGAAACTTTTCGCATTTCCGCCTCAACTTTAATTAAAAAGTCGGCAAAACGCGGAAACTGAACCAGCCGAAAACAAAACCAGGCGAAAATAAACGCCATCAGCGCAGGCAGTAAATAACGCAGTGAAATCGTTACGCTCGACGTGTGCAGATACGTACTGAACTGCCATACCGCACCGAAAAGAACCGCGAACACCGCAAAAGCTGTCGCCTGACGAACTATTTTCCCCTGCGTACGTTTATACAGATTCACACGGAACATTTCTGATAAAAAACTTACAAGGAACTGTATCATGGGTTTCTCCCGGCGGTAAACTTTCCATCTCGTCCAAAAAAACAGGGGCGGAAGGTCTCGAACCCTCAACCTGCGGTTTTGGAGACCGCTGCTCTACCAATTGAGCCACACCCCTAAAATAGAAAGGCAGCCAGCATGGGCTGTGATAATCTGGCCTGCCCTTTCTCCCCCAAATTAAAATCTGAAACGCTTCATATGAAGTTTTTTTCAGCTAAATCCCGGCATTTCACACATCGTGAAACGCCAGGGGAGCACACAATTTTAATCCGCCGCGGATACCACTCCGCGACAATAATTTTAGGATAAATTACTCGAGAATCTTCGTCACGACGCCCGAACCGACGGTACGTCCACCTTCGCGAATCGCGAAACGGTTTTCGTTGTCCAGAGCGATCGGCTCAATCAGTTCCACGGTCATCTTCACGTTATCGCCAGGCATGCACATTTCGACATCTGCCGGCAGGGTTACTTTACCAGTCACGTCCGTCGTGCGGAAATAGAACTGGGGACGATAGCCCGTGAAGAACGGCGTGGTTCGTCCGCCTTCTTCCTTCGAGAGAATATAAACTTCTGCTTCGAAACTTACGTGAGGTGTAATGGATTTCGGTTTCGCCAAAACCTGACCGCGCTGAATTTCTTCACGCTTCACACCACGAAGCAGCAGACCGACGTTATCGCCAGCGATTCCCTGCTCGAGGTTTTTCTTGAACATTTCGACGCCCGTGCAGACGACTTTACGCGGCTCAGCGGTGTAACCCACGATTTCCACTTCGTCGCCCATCTTCACCACACCGCGCTCGATACGACCGGTGGCCACGGTTCCACGACCTTCGATCGAGAACACGTCTTCCACAGCCATAAGGAACGGTTTATCGTTTTCACGGGGAGGATCGGGGAAATACGTATCCAGAGCGTTCATCAGTTCGTCGATGCATTTTGCAGCATTCGGATCCGCAGGATTATCCAGTGCAGGTTTCGCAGCACCACGAATTACCGGGACATCATCGCCGGGGAATTCATATTTATCCAGCAGTTCACGAACTTCCATTTCCACCAGGTCCAGAAGCTCGGCGTCATCCACCAAGTCACATTTATTCAGGAATACGACCAGGTTCGGCACGTTCACCTGACGAGCCAGCAGGATGTGCTCGCGCGTCTGGGGCATGGGACCGTCAGCAGCCGACACGACGACGATCGCGCCGTCCATCTGAGCCGCACCGGTAATCATGTTTTTAATGAAGTCCGCGTGACCGGGGCAGTCGATATGCGCATAATGACGGGTATCCGTCTCATACTCCACGTGCGCCACGGCGATCGTAACCGTTTTCGTCGCGTCACGAACGGTTCCGCCTTTCGCGATATCCGCGTAAGACTTCACTTTCGCCAGACTCTTCTGAGCCTGCACTGCCAAAATCGCACTGGTTAATGTCGTCTTTCCATGGTCGATATGACCAATCGTTCCCACGTTCACGTGGGTCTTTGTTCGTTCAAAATTTTCTTTTGCCATGTTAATAACCCTTACAATAAGTTTTAAAAAGTTTTGAGTTTTAAGTTTTTATCACCGTCCCTTTATCTGCCGTATCCTGATGCCACCTTCATTTCCATTTTCAGCGGCTCTACAAACAGACATTTCAGCAAAAATGAAAAATGCCAGAGACGCCACTTATCTTTAGTGTATCGGGGACAAAAAACTATTCGCCGAACGATTATATTCTTGTTTCAAGTATTCCACCGCCTATGACCAAACAAAAACCAGAGGACAGGAAACACAGAAAACCGAAAACTCAAAACTTTCAGAGCTGCCAACGAGAATCGAACTCGTGACCTCATCCTTACCAAGGATGTGCTCTACCGACTGAGCTACAGCAGCTTCCTGAAACCTGTTTTATCGGTATGCGATAAATTTCAAATTTCTAACAAAATACCACTCTCGACTCCCAGATAAATTGTAATTTAATGCCCTACAGCAGAATTTTATAAGCATAAAACACGCTGAGAGCAAAAATTTACCGTGGAAAGAGCAGTAAAGCGGGTGAAGGGAATCGAACCCTCGTCTTTAGCTTGGAAGGCTATGGCTCTACCATTGAGCTACACCCGCAATTTATTCGCCTGACCCGCACCGCCGATTACCTCGACTGCGCACGCCCGACATCCTTTATTTCTTTTTCTTTACTTAACTTAACTTTACTTTTTACTTTTTCTATTATTTTTTTAATAATTTTTGCATTTTATCTCACAAACACAATTTTTTTCTTTTGTGAGTACGAAACCATCATTTCGCACAAATATGCTTCGATAAAAAATGGTGGAACGTGGATTCGAACCACGGAAAGCGATGCTAACAGATTTACAGTCTGCCCCCTTTGGCCACTCGGGAATTCCACCAAAAATATTTTGCTAAAAAACATATATTTTTAGCTATTTATACAGAGCTAGCGGTGGGACTCGAACCCACAACCTGTTGATTACAAATCAACTGCTCTGCCAATTGAGCTATGCTAGCGCGGTCATAGCACACTCTAGTCGCTGCCTACAACTCTTGTCACAGATTATAACCATTTCACTTTTTCTGACAAGGGGGGAGGAAATCCATTTTTCAAAAATAATTCCTCTCTTTCTCTTCCCGACGTCTCTTTCATTTTTCGTCTTTTTTCTCTACTTCCCCGATCTTCCTGCACTTTTTTCTATTTTCCCCTGCACTTCTCGCACTTTTTCCTATTCTTCTCCGTTCTTTCACCATTTTTCCCCAGTTTTTCCCCTTTTTTTCACCAAAACCTTTCTCCGCCCAGCCTGCTGCTGGCAGCGAAGTAAGATACCGGCCTGCCTGTCGGCGGACAAGAAAAACGGAATTTTTATCATGCATCGGAGGGAGAAAATCGCGACAAAATAAAATTATTCCGGCATTTCACCTTTCATATCCAGCAAATCTCCTTCGTCGCGCACATCACGAGTAAGTTTCGACGTAAAATCGATTTTATGTACAGGCTGAACGATACTGGAACAAATATTCCGCAGGTGGGATGCGATTCGTTTCATGTACCGATACAGCAAGACATAATACGGACCGCGTGGGTCCCCCGCCTGGGCCTGCAAAATCCGCACGACATTCTGTTCACACTGCCGCGCGATCCATGTACTTTCGCGAATCAGCTGAGTTGCCGCTTCGATATCTTCCGTATCAAAAACATGCCGGCAAGAGACGAACAATTTATCTATCAAATTTTTCAAAATGAACATTCGTTCCCGGTCATCCCCTTCCGGCTCCAGAGGCGAAATGACAGCCAGGTCAAAAATGTTTTTGGAGTAATCGCCCAGGCGTTCTGCATCTTTCACGATACTCATCATCGCGAGGCATTCAGGAAAATCCGGAAATTTTTTACGCATTTCACAGGACACGGCCGCGTGAATGAGTAATTCTTTCCGAATATCGCGTTCCGCTTTATTAATCTGTTTATCTGTCGCCAGAAGATCATCGCGAATATTTTCTGGATCGATCCCCGCCAGACAGGTATCGGTGGCAATAATAAATTCATGCCTTGCCGACTCCAGCATATTCGAAAAATCCTTCCGAATTTTATTTAGTCCCGAAACTTGACGTCCCGACGATTTCGTCAGCCAATAAAACATAACAAATATCCTTTAATCTTTTATATTTCGTTCTATTCTATTTATACCGATTTACACCCGATGCACACTATAAATTTCCACATCTCTAGCATTTTATACCCGATACATTATAAAATTTCGCTTCACCAGCTTTTTTGCTTCGCTGAAAAAGCCTGCTTTTAGAGCCGCACAAAACGAAATTTTAAATTGGAACCAGTATACTTCACGGAAAACACTCCCATTCCGAGCCGTACGAAGCGGAAATCCCTGAACCTCAGCATCCCAAAATCACGCCTCGAATAAAGCCCGTCATTTTATCTCAACTTCCTTTTTATAAAAGGGGTACCACCCCCAACTCCTCACCCCTCACCCCTCACTCCTCACTCCCAACTCCCCTCCCTCTTCCACATTTTGCATCTCCGCCTGTGGAGCATTCAGCCCTTCTTTCGGCGGATCTTTCCAGATAAAGATTCCGGTAATCGGAATCACGAAGAACACCATGACCACATAAACCAGGGCCCATATACGGTGCTGGATAACCTTCGACGCAAAAAACTCAGAGATCGCGACTGGGATTTTTCGCATGAAGGGCAGCGGGTAAAAAATCAGGGTTCCGACCACGTTAAACAGCGTGTGCACCAGGGCGATCGTAATTCCCAGGGACGAATCGGAAACGGTGGACGCCAGCAGACCGGTAGTCGTGGTCCCGATATTTGCTCCCACGAGAATCGGAAAAGCCTGAAAAGGCGTAATAATTCCCGCCGCGTACATGGGCACCAGAAGGGAAGTCGTAATCGACGAAGACTGCACGATCATCGTCAGCGTAAAACCGATAAGAAGTCCCAGGTAACCTCTTTCCGACAAAATTTTCTGAATCCATACTTCTGCTTTTCCCGCGATGAGCACTTTCATATTTTTCGTGATCCATATCAGGGAGATAATCAGCAGAATCAGGGCGAAAATAGCCGAAGGAATCGCTTTCCAATTTCCTTCGAGGATCGGGAGACGGAAAAAGAATTCCTGAATCGCCGCCGCCACCGGAGCGACCGTCGCGTTAATCGGATTCAGAGATCCCAGAGTCGTGCTGGAGGCCGACGCGGCAGCGGTTCCACCCGTCAAGAATCCCGTCAGATAAAGTGCACTGCCCTCCAAAAAACCAGTTCCATTTATATGTCGGGTAAGAATTTCCACCGGAAACAGAATACACACCGTCAGGATATTAAAATTATCATGAACCGTTCCTCCGGCAAAAGCGCGTCCGAATGTGATTTTATCTCCCACATGCCCGAACGCGATCACCAGACAGGTGATCGTCGTACCGACATTCGCGCCCATGACCATGGGAATCGCCGTCGCGAAATCCAGCTGCCCGGAACCTACCATCGCCACGATAATACTGGTCGTCGCCGAGGAACTCTGAATCAGAGCCGTGGCCAGAATTCCCACCGCCAGACCCGCGAAGGGATTTTTAAGTCCGTCAAAAAGCGATTTTATCGACTCACTGCCGAACGTTTCCACCGAATTACCGAACAGTTTAACGGCAACCAAAAAGAAAAAAACAAGAACAAGAAAAAAGAACAGCCTGCCTACCACCGACGCACGGCCCAAAAAAACCTCTGGGGAGCTTTTATTCATAAGTTTTCCCTTCTACGGATTCCATATTCCATTTCATACCGCGATTTCACCTCACCATCACGAACTTCCACCACCACTCTGAATTTCTTTTTGTATCCACTTTTCCAGCTGAGCGCCATGTGAGTTTACCGACACAATTTTTCCATCACGTCCGATTAAAACCGTAAACGGAATGGACTGCACCTTATAATATTTCGAAAGCCATTCGCCATTCGACTGTACACCGGAGACCAAAAGATGCTTCCACCGAATTCCATTTTCCTGTGAAAATTTTATCGCTTTCGACGCATCCGAATCATACGAAATGCCCACGATTTCCAGCCCATCTTCATGATATTTTTCATAAAGTGGGATAAGATTCTCCACCACTTCACGCCGGCACGGCGAACACCACGTGGCCCAAAAATCCAACAAAACGACTTTTCCCGCGTAATCTTCCAGACGACATTCCGTTCCGTCCAAAAAGAAACCACCGAGTTTCGCCTGCGTTCCAACAAAATTTTCCCATTCTCCCGCACCTTCCCGATCACTGTGCTTCACCGTCATCAGAAACGCCATGACCAACAGTATCAAAAATGCGAAACACAACAAAACTCGCGTTCCTCGCCAGCCACCCGATTCATAACTCGAAACAGCTCGCCGCATTCCAAAACACCGTAACAGGCCATTTTTCATAGGATTCCCCGATATTACCCTGGTTTACCTTAACGTCATCTTCCACAGCTCGCTCTGAAAGCACCTTTTCCACGATGCAGAATGCCGGGGAAGCCGAATTTTATAGCGTATCGGCTATAAAAATACTCAGGACACGAGAATTTACATGCCTCGGGAAATTTCCCATTTACGTGCCCGACACCTCAAACTGAATCACGCGGATTTCTCCCGGTTCCATTTTTAGTGTCAGAGAATCTCCAAATTTATATTCCGTGGCCAAATCATTTTTTCCTCCGCCCACGACTTCCTTCACTTTATACGTGTTCGTATCTCCCGGAAGCATTCCTAAAGCACGATCTAAATGAACGTTATAATCCTGCGCCACGTCCGACGGATTATGAATCGAAACGTAACCGATTTTCACCCCATCCCATCCAGAAAAACCGTAAACCTCTCCCTTCTGTGGCGCGCCCCCATGCATCCGTGCACGCTTAAAACACGGAAATATTTCATGCACCCACAAAATTCCCTCCGACAAAATATCCCAGTCGGATTCCGTCAAAACTCTAGGACGAATATATAATTCGATGAATCCGGTACCCCGAGACATATTCATCCACAGATAATCTCGAAATTCCTTCGCCGTTTCGCCCGCTTTATTCTTTTTCGGCTCATGGTTAAAGAGTGAATTCATCGGAAATTGTGTTTTCTCCACCCGATATATCGAATTATAAATACCATCTCGATAAACCAGTTCTTCTCTGCGCGTCGCGCCTGTCGCGGCATCTCCCGCGTTAATCAGCCAAACCGTGTCCACATGCTGAAGCCACCACGGACTCAGCCAAGCGCCATTCGTGATGGCGATATATATTTCGGGGTTAATTTCCCGTATTTTTGTAAACGCTGAAATCAGACGTTCACTGCCCGCGGTCAAATAATAATATTTTAACTCATTATACTTATCTTCGTTAAGCCTTTCATCATTACAGCTAAAATTCGTTTCCAGCTGCGGCATCCCAGGACAGCCTCGGCCCTGCAGTTCAAAATCGCGCACATGTAAATGCCCAAAAAGTCCGTCAAATTTAAAATAGCTGATACCAAGTTTCGTCAGTTCCAGAACTCTTTTTTCCCATAAGTCCATATACTTCGGACCACACATCGACATGGACAGTGACAGGGCCTCATACCCCGCCGCACGATATTCCGAAACCATCGGCTGCGAACCAAAAAAACATCCCGGGCTCAGCCACAGACCAAGAGAGGATTCTGCTGCTTTGACCGCCTGACGTGACGTGGTAAAATCCGAATCGAATTTATTATTTACCGGATACGCCTGTTTCAGAACGTCCGTTTTTCTGCTCCACCCAGCATCAATCACATACGCGTTCAGCGCCGGGCACCCACGTTTTTGTACCAGCTGATCATGAATCGTTTCGATGCTTGTTTTGAAGCTGTCTTTCGTAACGCCGCCACCCATGTCAAACCATGTGTTATACTGGACCTGCAGACGTGCTTCATGGGCACGCGTTTTATCGATATATTCCAAAAACGCCTCGAAAACATATGCCGGATCATCTCCCACGCCACACACCGACGCATATGTTTTGTATTTTTCTCCCGCTTTCACCTCACGGCCCCAATAATAGGCGCACTGCAGGACTTTTGCTTCCACCGAATTCACCGCCGCCGGAAATTCCATTCCCCAAAACGTGCTCGTCTGTGTCGTATAAAGCGGCTGACCCAGACCCGGACGCCACGTACCGCGTGCATAAATCTCCCTGCACGTATACGGCTGACTCGCATCCGCCGCCGGAATCGATTCCACCTCTATATATTCCAGCGTTATCGGAGTTCCCGATTCGATCTCCAGCCATTTCCTCATATAAAATTCGTCCGTTTTCAGTTCATAACGAACCACCACTTTCATCGGACGCGTTTTATTTTCCAGGGTAAATTCCAGTCCTTTTCCTCCTTCCTGCAAAACATACGACTTTTGACCCGTGCACTTAAAATCGCGCGACGACAAAATCTCGTCTCCCTCCAAAAATTGCGTTCCCTTCGAAACGCGCACTCGAAATTCGGCCGCCTCGGTCGGCTCCCAACTCTTCTTAAGTCGTTTATTTTCGATCTTCACGGTACGCAAAATACCATCTTGGATCGATAGTGTTCGACCGACATAAGCATTCGACAAATGAAAAATCATATTGGATTCTGCCGCCATACCTTGCGAAAGAATCGCAAAATTCAGTACTGTAAGCAATAACACCTTTAATTTCATGGTGTAAACCTCTCCTTTTTATCAGGCATATTCTGATTCCATTTTAAATTTCCATTTTGCACATCACCGAGGCATTCCATAAAAACTCCCCCCATAATACCAGAGCAGCCCCCCCCTGTCAACCCCCAACCCCCCCAACTCCCAACTCCCAACTCCTCCCTCCTCCCTCCTAACTCCTAACTCCCTCCCCCCTTTTCCACAAAAAAAGAGACGTGATTCACACGTCCCTTTTCACACGAGATTCCTCAACGACATTCAACGATCCTAGGCCTGTTTTCGACGGCAGAAATATAAAAGTCCTGCCAGACCCAGGAGCATCATACCCCACGTCGCCGGTTCTGGAACCTGTGTTTGTGATTCGACCAATCGAATGTACCCTATCTTTCCTTCATTCCCAATAGCCATAGTCGTCAGACCTCCCGCACTGGTACTCGCAGCAACAGGATCATCAACTTGCCCCGGAACAACAAATTCCCACGCCAGTCCATCCTGCATGCCAGACGTCCAGCTCACAGAATCGAACGTGCCTGTAATCATCGTGTCCGAATAAATTATAGGAATATATGTACCCAGATCAGCCTCAGTCCACTGAGTCGCATTCCCCAGTTCCAACCAAAGATTTCCTGAAAGAGTAACCGTTGCAGTGCCAGGGTCAGTGTCAGTGGCATTACTCACCTTCAGCCAGTCCGCTCGTCCATTCGCGTCGCCTGTTTCGAAAAACTCACCTGTCGCTTCACTTGCAAGATCTGTCCACAAAACACCGATACTCAACAGTCCGGTATTATTAAAATTACCTGAAATAATAGATTCCGTATAGCTTGCCGCTACCACTTCCGTGGAACTCAAACCATCTTCACCTCTATTTCTCAATTCGAGGGTTCCGGCATTTGTCACGTCCCCGGTCACCGTACCATCTGCCGCAGTTCCCGTAAGTCCCGGCAAATACAGCGTCGAGCCGGTATTTACCGTAAAAGTAGGCGTCGTAACACTTCCACCCACCAGATTATATCTTCCCGTTCCCGACAGATCTCTCTTTTCCACCCCCAATTCGACCGATTCAGTGGCACTAATATCTCCCGTCAGATGGTTTACCGTTCCCGACGCAGCGTTCACTCCAACAGAAAATTTATCCGTAGTGAACGAATATGTACTTGGATCCGTGCCGGGGTTAATCGTAAATGTAGCACCACCGCTAGTTTCGTACTCCCCCACGGTAACACCATCAATACCGTAAACCCCCGATGTTGACGTCCCGACAATCTTACCGCCGGTAAAACTTGCCGTTCCGTAGCTTATTTGCAAATAGCCATCAATTTTACCTCCTGTCATGGTAACACTTCCATTGTTGTTAGTTCGGAATCCCGTCAAGATTTCACCGGTTCCTTCGATTGTCACGGAACCTCCTGAATTCATAAAACCAAATGAACCTCCTCCCAAAATCGTTCCTCCAGAGAGAGTATAGTCCCCGGCCGCATAGTTCCATCCTGCGTCATTGACGGTTCCCCCAGACTGATTAATCGTACCGTAATTAGCAAAGCTCCCCCTCACTGTACCACCATGAATTTCCACGTTTCCTCCAGGGGTAGCCACCTCTCCTACATGAATGTTTCTTACACTAGGTGCTCCCGTGCCGGTTTTTAATATAATAAGTTCTCCATCTTTGTGCACTGCAATATTACCCGTGTAGCCACCATTGACTTCCGCATAACCATATTCGTTGACAGTTACACCACATCCAACCCCCGTCGTGTCTGTTGACGTCGGTTCCCCCCCGTTTATATAAAGATTCGCCTTATGCGTTGCATTGCCCGTCACATTAAACGTCGCCGTGCTCTCTATAGTCCCGCCATCTATAGTAAAATTAGCAGAGCGAGTTTCAGGACTGGTAATGTTAATTGCAACGTGTTCAAGCGTTCCACTCGTCATGGTAACAGTATTTTTGTTATTCAAAATTGCGTTTGCAACAGGTTGAGTCGTTCCTGCTATAGTACTACCACTGATTATCATATTTCCTGTGGATTCGTTAGTTATGGTACCGTTAAAGCTTCCTCCTGAAAGTGTAAAGTCCTCACCATAGTTTGTCACTGTTCCAGTAATCGTTCCTGTGTTCAGCCTCAGAGTACCATAATTGTCCGCGATCAGTGATGCCGTCCCATCGGATGTGGCAGTTCCAATATCGAACGTCCCTCTATTTGTAAGTTTTTCGGTAATATTACCAGAGATTAATTCCCCCGTCGCGCCGGCCGTCACTTCCACATTCGATGCATTACCACCGGTAATAGAAATCCTTGAGCCGGTATTCACCGTCACCTGTCCGGACTGCTTACCTCCAGAAAGAGTATACGCCCCCGTGAGCGTCCCGTCTGCATCTCCCACCGTCACCGTACCGGTCGAAGTGCCGTCCGTACGCGCTAAGGTTCCCGCTTCCACCACCTGGTTCAGCGACGTATTGCCGGAAAGGCTCAACGTACCTGCGCCCGTTTTCGTAAAACTCGTGATGCCAGTGCCACCGGAAATGGTGTTATTAATATTTAAGGTATCGTTCGTCACTTCAATCGTTTGCGCCGTTGTGTTTTGAAGCGTTAAAGGCACGGAAATAGTACCTCCACCGTCACTAGTAATTTTATTTGAAAGCAATAAAGTTCCAGTACCAGCACTCGACACCGTTCCCCCGTTCACCTTGATAGGTGAAAAAATGTTGGAATCTGTACTGTGGAACGTAAGCGTTCCGGAGGAATTGACCTGAATGAAATCGGGGCCGTCCACCGTACTTGCATCACCAAAGGGAGTCGTCGTATGTAGTTCCAAGACACCATTGTCTACCACAATTTCGCCCGTAAAGGAACTCTGCGTCGTATACGCAGATGAAATTTCTACAGATCCAGCATTCGTAATCGTCAAATTCGTTCCATGCATACCCGCGTTTTGAATATCAAGCGAGGCTTTGTCAACGATAATGGTTCCTCCTATGGTAAGCTGGGTATGATCAGCAAAAATAATATGGCCTACTGAAGTTGAGCCTGACGAATCTACAATCTTAATATTTCCCATATTTTCTGTTTTTGTGCCCGTCGTAGACGCATTCATGGTCATCCCTTTACCATTCGCGTCAAAGATCGTAGTCGTGTTTTCATGAAAAATCACATGAGAAGATCCCTCCGTCGTACCTGCTCCTAAAAGTAAAGCATCGTCACCGATTGCCTTGACCGTACCACCTTTGAAGTTAATCGTAATATTTGCGCCGTCACCTCTTTTTAGCTGATAGGATAATCCCAAAACGCCATTCTCCTCAAGGTTAAGAATTGCGTTGTTGTTCAAGGTAAGCGTATACAGGTTGAGGGTACCTGTGGTGGTCTCACTCCCTCCTATTGTCAGAGTAGCGTCCTGAACCGTATTAACATCCACCCCTGTGTTAAAATTTTCCCAAGTTCCGCCGGAAACGGTCGTCGTTCCGCCCGACAGTGTGGCCAGACCTGTAATGCTTCCACCCGTCATATCGAACGTACCGCCCGTGACGGTAACATTCGCGGTAATTGTGCCCGCGGACATGTTAAAATCATTCGAGGTCGTCACCGCGCCGGAAATTATGCCCGTGCCGGAAAGATTAAACGTGCCGGAGTTCGCGACGGGATTATAAATTTGACCGCCGGAAAGGTCAAACGTGCCTGTAGACGTTTCGGTGCTAATATTCTGGACGGTTTTACCCGTACCCTGAATGGAGCCGCCGGTCATCCCGAATGTGCCGTAGTTCGTGACGTTACCCGTCACCGTCGCGTCGGCGCCAGAAAGACTGCCCGAGCCACCCGCCTCAATATAAATATCGTTCGAAGAACCACCCGACTGCGTGAAAATTCCAGCGTTTTGGACGGTCACAAGACCGGTCGTCGCGCCCGTGCCGGAAAGATTAAACGTGCCGCCAACCGTGAAGGCCTGCGAAAGCGTGCCGCTGGAAAGCGTGAACGTCGTGCCCGCGGTGTTGGACATTGTACCATTGCCGGTGATGGTGTGCGCGCCATACGTATAATCCGTGCTGAAATTCAGGTTACCAGCGTTCGCGATGGACGTAAAACTGCCGCCGCCGTAATCGAACGTGGCGCCTGCGTTGTTCGTCACCGTGCCGGTAATCGCGCCCGTGCCGGAAAGATTAAACGTGCCGGAGTTCGCGACCGCCTCGTCGATGGTGCCGTTGGAAATGCTAAACGTAGCGCCGGCATTATTTGTGACGGTGAAATCTGTATCCGCGTTCGAGATGGAGCCGCCGGTCATCCCGAATGTGCCGGAGTTTGTGACGGTGTTTGAAATGGTTCCGTTGTCACTGAGGTTAAATACGCCGCCTGGCGTTGAGGTGCCACCGGGGATGGCTGTGGGGGCGTCGATGGTTATCGCTCCGGAGATGATACCCGAGCCGGAAAGATTGTACTCCGCGCCAGAATTAACTTGCACTGTGCCGGACTGCGTGCCCGCGGTGCGATTTGTGATGCCCGTCTCGGCGGTG
>JAUNBR010000126.1 GCA_030527015.1 Planctomycetia bacterium | reverse complement strand
TGCGCCTTAATCCGCTCCGAAGAATGCTGCTCCAAAAGCTGCGACGAATGCTGCGCCCAAGACGGCTGCCCCGACAGCGGCGCCGAAGGCTGCTCCTAAATCCGCTCCGAAAGCTGCGCCCAAGAAGGCTGCGCCGAAAGCCGCTCCAAAAGCTGCTCCGAAGGCCGCGCCCAAAAAAGGTGGCTGCAAAAAAGGATGCAAATGTTCTTGAGCCGTAAGTCGTAACTTTTTTTGGTACGGCGAAACATTTTGTTTCGGACGTACTTTTAGATAACAGCGAGAGAGGGCCGGATGCGAACACATTCGGCTCTATATTTTTATTCGTACCGATTTTCCCTGAGGCACTTATTTAAATTTCCGTTTTGTGTGGCTTTCGAAGCAGCGTATTTTCAGTGAAGTAAAATGCATGAAAAGCGTCATTTTTTGTGGAATTTTATGGTGTATCGGGTATAAATTACTGTTTTTCCGACATTTTATTTCCCGGAAGAGCCGAAATTTCATAGCGCACTGAGCAAAAAGAGCCGGTTACCATCCGTGCAAAAATCTTTTATTTCTTTGTCCACGGACTCCTGGCCAACTTTTTTGTTTCACAGAAAAGCCTTGGGGAGCCGCGCAAATGAAAATTTAAAATGGAACCGGGTATGAAAAATTTTTGAATCTGTTGGATGGAATGTTTTATGCTTAATTTGGAACAGCATTTAAATTCTGGTGGTCTCATCCTTCTTGTGAAAGCCATTCCTGGTGCCCGAAAAAATGAAATTCGTGACGTGGCCGCCGGAATGCTGAAAGTGGCCTGCACTCAAATCGCGGAAAGGGGGAAGGCGAATAAAGCAATTCTTGAAATCCTCTGCAAAAATCTTAATTTGCGAAAATCTCAGATTTTTTTACTTTCTGGGGAAACAGATTCTCATAAAAAGTTTTTGATTACCGACATTTCTTGCGACGAGCTTTTACGACGGATTTCTGAGCAAACAAAATCTAAATAACGTATTTTTCCCGATACGCGATAATTTTCCGTTTTTTCACTTTTTTTGCTTTCGATGAAAATCCCGAAAAGACGTTCTGAACCTTAAAACAGGAATTAAAAAGAAATTTGTACCGACATATGGAAACACTGTTTATGCCGAGTCAGACTCACAAAATCCTCCTCTGAAATTAGTGTGTAAATCCTTGGACATCCGTACGTTTCGGATTTTGAAACTTTTTTTTCTCATTTAGTTCTCGGATCGACTCCTGGAGATCTTCCACCAGATGTTCTGCCAGATTCATACTCAGATCCGCGCGGCACACGTATCTGTGAATGACGGTTTCCTCTAAATCTCTCGGCAGAGGGTAAGTAGGAACCTGCCAGCCGCGCATTAATAGACGTTCCGCCAGTTCGTATAAATCCCACGGTATTTTGACCTTATTATTTAAATGGTAACATACCACCGGCAGTTCACTTCCGTCGTTCAGAATGGTGAAATAACCCGTTTTTTGAATTTCACTTGATAAAAATTGCGCGACACGCCGAGTATGTTCATGAATTTCGGTGTAACCTTCTCTGCCGAAACGCACAAAATTATAATACTGCCCGATAATCTGACTTGCGCTCCTGGAGAAATTTATTCCCATGCCCGGGACTTTTCCTCCGAGATAATTCACATCAAAAATCATTTTTTCCGGCAAAAACCTCCGATCTTTCCACACGATCCACCCCACGCCCGGGTACACCAGCCCGTATTTATGCCCCGACGCGTTAATCGACACAACATTTTCCAAACGAAAATCCCACCGTCTTTCTGGCTCCGTAAAAGGTGTAAAAAATCCCCCGGATGCCGCGTCGACGTGAATGCTTATCTGATTTTTAACGCTTCTATTATGAGCACACACTTTTTCGTCCAAGTCCTGAATATCGTCGTAAAATCCAGTGTATGTAATTCCCAAAATCCCCACGATTCCGATCGTGTATTCGTCGCAGGCCGCCACCGCCGATTTTGCGTCCAGGTTCATTTTCCCTGTTTTCATCGGAATCTCTCTTAACTCCACATCCCAGTATGTACAAAATTTCTTCCAGCACACCTGAAATCCGCTGGATATGACGAGATTCGGTTTTTTTCTTGTAATGAAATGCGTGCCATACTCAGCTTCCATCTTTTTTTGCCACCGAAATTTCATCGCCAGAGCACCCAGCATACAGGCTTCGCTGGAGCCGATCGTGGAGGTACCTAGAAAACAGTTTTTCGGGGGCACGTTCCATAAATCTGCGAGGATATTTACGCATCTTTGTTCGAGTTCTGCCGTACGGGGATATTCGAATTTATCGATACTATTTTTCTGTAGAGTTTCTGTCATCAGGCGCACGGCTTCCTCTTCCATGGATGTCTGACAAAACGTGGCCAAATTTTGCCTGGCCTTTCGTTCGTCAATTAATTCATCCTGAACCACCAAAAAAGCAGCGCGCGAATCGATACGTTTTTCAGAAAGTGAAATTTTAGGGATTTCCACTGCCGAAAGTCCGCAGCCGGTGAGTTTACGAAAAGGATTTTGTGATTTTTCTAATTTTTTATCCATAAAAATTTCCAAATTTCTAGATGAAATAAAATCCCGCGCACGAAACACGGGAAAACAAAAAGTTTTTCTGTCGAAAAGTGCCCGACTCCATCCTCTGCACCATAATATTATATACCCTCTGCCCAGCTGACGCAAAATTACTCGTTTTATACCCGATACATTATAAAATTCAGCTTCACCGGCTTTTTTGCTTCGCTG
>JAUNBR010000013.1:24224-65817 GCA_030527015.1 Planctomycetia bacterium | reverse complement strand
TCGTGCAAATTTTGACAAAACTTTTGCGAAATTTTAAATTGGAATGAGTATAATATCCCTGATGCATTTATCCCTGAAGTGCTATAAATTTCGATTCACCAAATTTTATACTTCCCGGCCAGTAACAGACCTGGAGAAAATACCGGCATTTTCATGGTTATACTGATTCCACTTTAAATTTCCGTTTTGTGTGAATCTGAAAGCAGGCGTTTTCAGCAAAACAAAATGCCGAGGAAGCGGAAAGTTATAGTGTATCGGGGGTATATAAAAAAATTTGAAAGTGAAACCAGGAACAGATTTCACCATTACCATTATTAAGAATTCCGCATATAAAAATTTAATATAAAAAAGAGTTAAACATATGAATTCACGCAGTTTTTTTACCTGGCTTTTAGTGGGTAATATGATTCTTATTACCGTGATTCTTTCGCTGGGAAGCATCTTTATTTTTCGTAGTATCGAACATCAGGCCACCGGTGAATCGAAAGTGTTTCACCAGGAATTATTGCGTGCACAGCAGGATTATGTGCAAAAGATTTGGGCGGAGGTGCCTGCGGATCATCCGGAACTGCTGACGGAGCGCATTCAGACTTTTTGCAGAGCGTTTAATAATCAGCATAATCGCTGCCGAATAACGGTGGTAGACACGGAGGGACATGTTTTAGGGGATTCAGAAGAACTGCCCGCGCAGATGGCATTACATAACACACCTGATCGGCCAGAAATTCTTGATGCGCTGAAAGGAGATGACGGTGAACATGTGCGCCAAAGCAGTACGCGATTAATCTCATATCGGTATCAGGCGGTTCCCATAATGAAGGAAAACACGGTCGTGGGTGCCGTGCGTCTGGCCACGCCTCTGTCGGACATTCGAGAAATGCGAGATACACTGTTTCGCGGTATTTTATTGAATTCCGTATTTACGTTTTTTATCGCGCTGGCACTTTCTGTGATTTTTGCATGGTACTGGTTTCGGCCATTACAGACTCTGCGCATGGTTTCAAAAAATATTTCGCAGGGAGATTTACAGACGCCCGTCATTTTTCATGGTCCGCGAGAATTGGAATTTCTGGCCAGTGCGCTGGAACATATGCGTAAAACGGTTTCGCGGCAGATGGAGATGATCGAAAATCAGCGTGTCATTTTACAGACCATTTTTGATGATTTGGATGAAGCGATATTCGCGATCGATTCGGAAGATCATTTACTTTATCTGAATACATCGGCACGACGGATACTGGAAATACCGCAGCTGAATCCGCCCGTGCATCTCTGGACAGCGATACGCCACGGAACGATTCTCTCTGTGTATGAACAGATGAAAAATACGCAGACGGCAGTCACAGGCCAGATGGAACTGGAGGTAAATCATCGGCGTTTAATGCTGGAAGTAATGGCATCACCTGTTTTTCAGAAATCAGGGAAAACAGAAATTGCGTCACTGCTCATTCTGCGTGATCAGACACTGTGGGTACAGATGAATCAGATGAAATCTGATTTTGTCGCGAATGCTTCTCATGAACTGCGAACGCCGCTGACGACGATTCGGGCAGCGATCGATAATTTACGTGACGGAGTGGCCGATGACCCGCAGATGGTGACACATCTGGTGAATATTTTGGATCGGCACGTGGGGCGTCTGGAGGCCATGGTGCAGGATTTACTGGATCTGCATATCGTGGAAAATGAGAACATTTCGAACCATATTACGACGGTTCGTGGAGAAGAAATTGTCGGCTGGCTAAAAGATCTTTTTACGGTGAAGGCAGCAGAAAAAGATGTTAAAATTCAGATTAAATGCGAGATAAAACAGTTTCAGACGGATGAAATACGCCTGCATTTAATTTTACAAAATATCGTGGATAACGCCATAAAATTTTCACCGTCCGGAAACACGGTAAATATTCATATGTGGCAGGAAGGAAACACATTACATCTTTCATGTCAGGATAATGGCTGCGGAATTCCGCGGGAAGAGCAGGCGAAAATTTTTAACAGGTTTTACCAGGCTAATACTGCGAAATCCGGCGATAATCGTATTCGGGGAACTGGTTTAGGAATGGCGATCGTAAAGCACGCGCTGGAAAGGCTGCGAGGAATAATTGAAGTGGACAGTTTTCCTGGAAAGGGCACGACGATAAAAATTCAGATACCCTGTACTGTGAAAAATTTAGTTTCAGATTTAGATTCAAAACCAGATTCAGTTCCAGACAAAGAATGATTGAAGCGAGTTTTATGCCCGATACACTATGAATTTCCACTTCTCCGGCATTTTTGTTTTGCTGAAAATGCATGCTTAAAGAACCACATAAAACAGAAATTTAAGGGAAAAGCAGTATAAAGAAAAAAACAGGTGGAAAAGCCTGTTTCCCCGGTCAGTCTGACGTGAAGGTGTTCACTGTCCACAGCGTCAAAACCTGACCGGGGATTTTTGTATCCGAGGCACTATGAATTTCCGCATCTCTGGCATTCTTGTTTTGCTGAAAATGCATGCTTTCAGAACCATATAAGACAGAAATTTAAGGGAAAAGCAGTATAAATTTATTTCCGAAACTCTAAAAAATGGAATTTCGCAGGATTATCCTCTGCGCATAAATACCCATGTCCGTGTGATTTCATAAAACATAAATTTAAGGGAAAACCCGTAAAATTTTTTTGAGATTTCAGAACGGTCATATGGTATTATGTGAGAAAAATCTGAATAAACGGAGAATAATTTCCCTCTATTTTTTTTCGGTACCTCAAAAAGGCAGAGGGATTTTCACTGACCATTTTCCACAGGATTTCTGGCGGCGCCAAATCTAGAGAAAGTAAGTGTTTCCATGCGTCATATGCACTTCGCGCTGCTCCGGCCAGCATTTTCGGAGCCTGCGTCAAAAATAATTTTCCTTCCGGAGTTAATGTGACATCTCCGCCAATAAAAGTCTTATATTTTCCTGGAGGCATGGAGGTAAATTGTGTTGCGTCGCTGACGAGAATGGTTTTTTCTCCTTTCATACGCCAAAAAACTTTTAGCATGTCGGGAGGTAAATGAAAACCGTCTGCGATCATGGAAATCCAGATGGAATCTTCGGATAAAAGTGCCCAGATCGGATTCTCATGTCGTGGTAAAAGTGGAGGACAGGCGTTTCCAAGATGCGTGGCTAAAATCGGAGTACGGTTCTCGATTTCCTGATATTTAAGTGCTGCATTATGGATATTCTCTGCGCTGGCATGAGTATGGCCAAAAGCTGGTAAAATATCATTTTTACGTAATACGGAAAGAAAATCTGCGGCGGAATCCATATGAGGACTGAAGGTCATAATTCCCAGCCGGTAATTTGAGGCTTCCATCCACATGGGTAAAACTTCCATCAGAGATTCGGCAGTCGGCTCCCGGACGAATTCCAGAGGATGCGCACCCCGGTATCCATCTTCAGATGAAATAAAAGGGCCTTCTAGATGATACATCGGTGCAGAAGCCAGATCTTTTATTTTTTTATTTTGGCATGTCTGACGAAAAGATTCCAGAAGCGCCAGCTGCTGCGCCAGAGCTTTTGCGTCATTCGTAATTAATGTGGGAAGAACCGTCGTCACATTCATCTTTCGCAGCACCTGCAGCGCATGAATGTATCCATCCAGGGTTAATGCGGGATCATTAAAATCCGCTGCGGCAAAACCGTTTACCTGAAGATCCACGATTCCTGGGGCAATTAATGGCAGAGAATCAGGAAATTTTGTGTTTAGAGGCTCCAGAAACTCTGAATCGTATGCATTCTCCCCATTCTGGCACACAGACGTTCTGACACGTACGCATCTGCCGTCTAATAATCTGCCTTCCATAATGTCTGACATTTTTTCCTCCGATTTAAGATTAAAAGAAAATTTCATTTCGTGACTAAATTACAAATTTTCATGAAATTTTCGGCCAGATGCTTTATATCTGGCTCTCTATGAAATTTCCACATTCCAGTATTTTGCTCTGCCGAAAACACCTGCATTCAGAACCACGTAAAACGAAAATTTAATGCAGACAGAATAATATATGACGTTTTTTAACGGTAAATGGTTACTCTTTTTGGCGTCCCATCTTTTTGTATGGAATCTGCTTAAATCCATTTTTTAGCGCAGGCGATTCAGGCATCAGCTGAAACTCCGCTTTTTGTGGATCCTCAGAATTTTTGAAAAGTGGATTCTCTCCCATCCAATCACCGATAAACTGACCGTTACTATATTTTTTTGTCCACGTAATGTTTTTTTCCATTTTTAAAAACGGACGCGCCTGAGAACTGACAGACGCCTTCCAAAAACCGGCAGGCTGATCCCATACTCCCCGATAACAAATATTCCGAGAGATTTCGTTTCCCTCAGGAGAGGTTAAATTTTTCTCTGTTATTTTTGCCAGTTCTGGATACCGTTCACTGAAAGGAGGTTTATTATAAGCGATTCCTGAAATGGTACCTTTTTCGTTCAGTTCTTTTCTCCAATCTTCCAGCCATTTTTTGTTGGCATGAGATTTAAGCCCACGGGCATCCACATGCAGAGAAGGGATGCAGTCAATAAAAATATTATTCGTGATTCGATTATCCCGTCCACCACCGATCATGGCAGCACGTGAAACACGCAGAAAAATATTTCCGTGAATTTCTGCCGAGGAAAACATGTCATCCAAATAAATCCCGACACATCCTTTACCTAAAAAACCATTTATGTCATGAAGAAAATTAAAGCGAATAATATTACCACGCATGGTACAGTTCCGGCCAGCGTAAATGGCACCTGCGTCATGCGACTCCTGACAAACTCTGGTAATTTCATTATATTCCAGAATATGGTCATTCCCCTGAAAGTTTATCGCCATATGTGGTGCGTCGGAAATTAAATTATGAGAAACCACGTTCCCGACACCAGATATACTTATGCCCGGCTGATACATCTTTTTAATTCGTGCATAATGATGGATATAATTATTATCCACACGGTGATTCGCCGCCTGAAGCATTTTTCTGTTTCCTCCAGTAATATGAATACCATAAGCACCGAGACCATAAAAAACACAGTTATGAACCACGTGATTTTTTCCTCCCGATATTTGTAGCCCACCATCACCGCTATTTTTAATTACGCAGTCTTCAAAAACCACATTTTCTCCATCTCTTATGATAATACATTTTTTCTGGGTGCCCTCCAGTATCAGATTTCGGAAAGTTATCCAAGATGCATGTCTTGCCTGTATGGCCGTATGGAGTGACGTAAGTAAAGATTCATATTTTGATAAATCTTTTACACTGCGAATATTCTCTGGTGGATAAAAATAAAGATTTCCGCTGGTACGATCCAGATAATATTCATTCGGGGCGTCCAGCTCACCCAGCAGATTAAAACCATAAAACCACTGTCCAGCACGATAACCATAACCATGATACGGAGGTTTAATGGAGAAACATTTTTTTTCTGTATTTATCATTTCCACTTCGTGTGCCTGCTGACTCCAGTCATAAAACCAGTAACCACTGACACAGGGAGCAGATTCTGTTTTCCATTTTAAAAATCGGTCATCATCACAAAAAATACAGACGGAATTACTGCCGACACGAGAGATTTTTAAAAAATCATTATTCGGATACCGTGCCAGAGTCATGGGAGTATCATTAAAAAATAATTCGGCACCCTCCCCAAGAGGAGAACCAAAATTTGAAATTCCCAGTTCTTTCAGATTTATAAAATAAATCTTACCGTGTGCAGATTTTGGAATTTTCGACAAAATATTTATATCTGTTACCGGTTTCCAATTTTTAAGAATATGGCCACAGAGTAAGCGTGTTTTATTTTTCGGATCTCCCTGAAAGACTATTTTCGCTCCCCGTTTTCCGCTGTCAGATGAACCTAATTCCCATGTTTTTTTAAGCAAAACATTTCCTGGAGGTAACTGATAAATGATTTCATCACCCTGGCGAAGAGGCTTTTTTTTCGCTTCTGCCAGTACTTCATCCAAAGATGGTATTTCACCGGGAATAAATAATAAAAAAGTCATTAATGCAGTGAACATATACTACTCTGGTTCTCCTTTAAATTTCCGTTTTATACGGCTCTGAAAGCTGACATTTTCTGCGAAGCAAAATGCCGGAGGAGCGGAAATTTATAGTGTATCGGGGATATGACTAAAAATTTTTTTCAAGATCCGATTCTTTTTTCAAAAAATCCTTTATTTTTTCATATAATCCGGATTCATCCGTTAAATCATTATGTCCACGTGAGAGCGTAATCATTTCTTTTGGTTCTTTTGCCGCTTCAAAAAGACGCTTTCCACGTTTATAAGGCACGGTAAAATCATCTTTTCCATGAACATAAAAAATCGGTGCTTTTACAGAAGTGATCTTCGTAATGGAGTCAAAACGGTTTTTCATTAACCATGATGCCGGATAAATTGGCACATGCTGCTGCGCAACTTTCGGCAGAGTATCAAAAGTCGCGAAAAGTAAAAGTTTCGGCGTTCCGTCCTGAGCCAGATCCACAGCCACCGCCCCTCCCAGTGAATGCCCCATTAAGGCGACTTCTGATTCTTTTCGATTCATGTAATCCGCCAGCCACTTTCTTGCCGCTCGGGCATCCTCATAAAATTTATTCTCGTCCAGTTCACTCTGTGTGCCTCCGCTATAACCGTAAGCCCGATAATCAAAAAGAAACAGCGCAAATTCCGCTGGCCCAGGCCGGTAATCAAAAAATACCCAATTTAAATGATTCGCCAGCCAGCCTCCATTTCCATGACAGAATAAAACAGGAATCGTCTCTTCATTTATAGTGTCACCTGACAAAAATAACACTCCATGAAGTACCGTTCCGTCCTGTGATTTAAAATCCACGTTTTTAATATTCACCTTTTGCGAAAAATACTGCTGAATCATCACTCGTTTTTCTGGAGAGGTTTCCGGCATTTTATGTGGCTGAAAAAAAATATATCTTTCACTCGCGCAGCCGACAAGAAGAATGAAAAAATAAATTACCAGAACGGTACGCATGATACGCCACGAGTAATGCAAAAAATTGTTTTTCATATAAATCATCCTTTTACAGGTTTCCATTTAAATTTCCATTTTGTGCGGCTCTGAATCAGTTATTTTCAGCGAAGCAAGAATACTGAAACAAAGAAAGTTTATAGTGCATCGGGGATAACATTCACAGGTCTCCTCTTTCTCCTGCCAGGCACAGAACGCCCTTCATTTACCCTCCTCTGAAATTTCCATAAGTGGAGATGGAGAAATTGGCACGGGCACCGGTTTCCCCTGCTGCAGGGAATTTCTCTCACGGTTTTCCTTATGAGAAGACTCAGGATAAATCTCATACGGTGAAATAATAGAGGTTCCAGATGGTATTACCATTTCATTTTCCGCGGGAGACCATAAATAATCCAAAACAAAAATAGCTGTCAGCAGTACAAATAATGGCACGATCCACGCTAACTGTCCCTTCCATATGTTCCAGTCCAGAATCATCGGAATCGACTTTTTTTCCTTGGGAATCCAGTCCAGCGTAATATAACCAGCCATCGCGGGCAAAGAAAATCCTGTTTCTTCCGCGACTTTCTCCAGCGCAAGAATCAGTTCTTTCGTATCCTGAAACCTTTCATTTCGGTCCTTACGCATGGCTTTTTCGATAACGTTCCGAAACGATTCAGGAACATCCGTTCTCTGGCGACGAATATCAGGCGGAGCATCTCCCTGATGCTGTAATAATTTTTGTAGCGGCCCTCCCTGAGAAAATGGAGGATTTCCCGTCAGCATATAATACATCGTACATCCCAGCGAATAAATATCACTTCGAATGTCGACGGTCCGTGGTTCACGCGCCTGTTCAGGTGAAATAAAATCAAAAGTTCCCAGCGTAACACCCGTAGCAGTCAGATCTTTCTTCTGCGCAGGAAAATTTAAATCGTCATCCCCCTCCGGCAAAGAAATTTCCGTATTAAACTGCCGTGCCAGTCCCAGGTCAATTAATTTTGCCCAGCCTGACTGCGTTACTAGAATATTAGACGGTTTAATATCTCGATGCACGATCTGAAACTGATCCAGATGGCTCAGCGCCATGGCGATCTGCAGTGAATAAACGAGAGTTTCGTTTACCGGCAGTGCCCCACGATGACAGATCCTGTCACGAATATTTTCTCCGTCCACATATTCCATCGCGATATACAGAATATTAAGCGCCTGGCATTTTCCGAAAGTGTATACCTGCGCGATATTTGGATGATTTAATGATGCCCCGGCCTGAGCTTCCGCACGAAAACGTAAAATAATGTCTTCCGAAACATTTTGCTGCAGATCCAGAACTTTTAGCGCCACGCAGCGGTGTAATTCTTCATCTTCTGCCAGCCATACATGGCCCATTCCACCACCGCCGATATACTGAAGCAGCCGAAATCCATTACACATCTGCCCCGGCTCTAAAAATCTTCCGACGATTCTTACCTGATTTAGCTTTTCCTCTGTTTCTCTATTTTCAGTGGATAAGATTTGCGCCCTGCCTCCCACCGGTGTTAGTAGAGGACGTGATGTGATAACAGTAGGTCCAGAAGTTTCATTTTCGACCAGTTTTCCATTAATCTTCTGGGAACTCATCTTTTGTCCAATTAAATGTTTTGAGGGAAACTCCAATTACCGGTCTGACTTACATTTTTATACTAGATGCACAATAAATGTCTGCTTTCCAGGTATTTTTGCTTCAGTAAAAAGTATTTTTGCTTCAGTAAAAAAGCCTGCATTCAGAGCCATATAAAACCGAAATTTAAAGTAAAACCAGGGTGAAATATACTTTCTGTGGTCACAAAAAATATAATAAAAAAACAGAATAATGTATCACATTTAAAATATCTTTCTCTTATTTTCGTATTATAATAGAATTCTTTTTGCCCGTCAACAGTATTTTATACTGGTTCTCGTTTAAATTTCCGGTTTTGTGCAGCTCTGAAAGCAGGTATTTTAGCGAAACAAAAATGCGGCCTGTCAGCGAACATGGGAAACGGAAATTCATGGTGCATCGGGATAAAACCTCCGTTTATCGTAACTTTTTCAGAGAGACACCTCCATCCAGAGATATATAAATGCCATCCGTAAAAACATAATGCCAAATTTCGCCATCTTTCCAGTCTGGTGAAACGGCGATCAGACCGCCTGTCGGAACGTCACCGGAAAGTTTCTGAAATTTCCAGACGAGAGCCCACGTTTCACTTTTTGATATTTGGGCATAATCGGTGGGATTTAGTGCCTGCACGAAAAAACGACCATATTTTCCTTCCCCACGACCAGAAGACCCCAGAGCCGTAATTGGCCGCAGCCAGTCAAGATGTGCGCTAAATGGATATAACGATAATTTTCCTCCAGAGGTATTCATATATCCGTGAGATGTGCCCAGCGCGAATTCACTTAAAGTGGGCAGCTGCTTATCCCACTGTGCATTATAAAAACCAGTTTCCGCCAGTTCATACACCGGACGGAACGATTCCTGATCTTCCGTTATATGATAAACCTGGGAAAGGGTACCTTTTACTGGGATTTTAACATCTCCACGACCAAGATATTTCATCCATTTATCTGGACATGTCGTGATCAGCAGGTGGGTTTTTCCTGCACCCATGGCTGGGAAATACGATTCAAAACGCCACTGTGTGACGGCAGTAATTCGATTTTCAGAAAGCCCCCATAATCGCCACGTTTTTCCGCCATCTTCAGAGTAAAATAATCCCTTGGACTCAGAGCCTACATAAATTTTTTGTGGATCTCTTAAATCGAACTGAATGACTTCTCCACAGAGGGCGGAAGGGCCGGTACCGTCAAAATTCCCCGGAAAGTCGAGTGGATTCCAGGTTTTCCCACCGTCTGTAGTTTTCCATAAGCCAGAGGTTTCTTTTGTACCATTTCCCCATGCACAAAGCATTATATCAGGATTTTTCGGATGAATTCCGACAGACCGAATTCCTACAGGCGTAATCGGTATGGTATTAAATGACATGCCGTTATTTGTGGTATGTAATAAATTACCGTCTGTACTGCGCACGACAAAAATTTGTGGATTACTGTGTGCGGTAACCACTCCGGTATAACGTATGCCAGATGTTCCTGTGACGGGAATCGGTTCTGGAAATGGTAAACGTGCTTCCGTTTCTGTTCTTAAATGGGAAACGGTGGCAAAATAATGTGCTCTGGCCTTCTGTGCAGGTGAAGCAAAAAAGAGTCCTGCACTCATCTTTTGGGGTGCTGACAAAATTTGGGCGGATGCTAATTCCCATTCAGAACCATCAGCGGAAATCCAGCTGGTCCATAAATTCCCACTGCGCTGGATGCGGATCCAGGGTTTATCCTTAAAAGGAATCACTGCGTTACTTACACGGGATCCTCCCAAATCAGAATAATCGGGTGACGTCCGCCTGTCACGAATACGCTGAACCAGATAATATGTACTTCCCCATCTCCAGTTAAGATTTTTTATGTTTTGGAATGCCGCGACTCCCACCCATGACTGATTATTTACAGGTTCCCGATTCGCACCGTTCCATGAATCCACACGGCAGGAAACCGCAAAATCTCCTGACATTTCTCGGGTGACTGCATGCATCCCATTTCCAAAAAATGAAAACGCATGTCCCTGCTCCCCATCTGAATCTGTCTGGTAAAGACCGAAATGGGCATCCTGAGGTCCGATATTATTTACGTTCCACGTTTTATCTGTCGGTTCCGATGAAATTTCCAATAAAACAGGTTCTGAATCCACCGTATTATTTTCATCATAAATCATGCGGACAGTAAAAACATTTTTACCTTTCGGAAGTGGCCCCGTATATTCCACCCGACTTGAGCTGCTTTCTGCCAGCTGAAGACCAGATAAATAAAGCGTTAATTTTTTTAATGAATGTTTCGTGGTAAGTGCCTCTGCCTGAACATGTCCATGTCCGCCTCCCAGAGATTTTGTCTGTATGACTACTTTTGGCTGTAAATCTTCAGAAAGATAAAACAGATCTCTCATGTTCATCGGGCGGAAATCAAAATCCGGGCCAGACCACTTTAACGCAAAATTTTTCGCTGCCAGGGCATCAAAAAGCCATGTAAGTTCAAAATGATGAAATCCTGCCTGAAAATTACCTGATCCAAAATGTGTTTTCGTCCCTTTTTGTTCATTTCTAGTCAGAATCGGCACTCCGTCAATTTTTAATTCATACGCACCGTCCACGGAACCCTTAAACAGGTATATTCCATCAGCGGGTATTTTAATTATGCCCGTATATCGTAACGCAAAACCTTTATTACGCTCTTCCAGAATACTCGTATCCAGACCACGTGATACGCCCTGACGAAATAATTTTCCGTCTTTTAATTCCTCCAGTTTCAGCCAGATATGAGATTCCTTCGGTGACTGAATCGGATGATTATGATACACCGCCGGGTAATGTGTGTCTTTCGTAAACATTTCATATTTCAGACCAGAGACACATTCTTTTTCCGGTGTAATTTGTGGAAGCAGCTTCTCTTTTTTAATTTCACACACCATGGGTACTGAAAGCTGGTCAAAAACATCTCGAACAGTAACACGAATCGCCATACCTTCCTGTGCGCCATTCCACTTCACCAGTGCGTGCGTTTCTGTAGGCAGAGCCTGCTTTTTGACGGTAATCGGAGTACCATGACAGTCTGGATTATCGAATACTTCGATAATAAAGCCCAGCTGTGGAGAGGAATTTTCCGCCAGCGTCCAGTGTATCTGTGCCTGATTCTTATACCCTCGTGCAGAAACAGACTTTATCACCGGCATATCCAAAACAGGCTGCGGTGGCTGCTGAACGGTAAAAACAGATCCGTCATGTGGCGTAACTGGTGTTCCTTTCAAAAATCTTGGCAGCAGATCCATACGCTGGGAGTATTCCAGTGATAAATATTCATGTCTCCCTTCCGGAAGAATATTCGCGATAACGTATCTTGCGTTTATACCGCTTGTCTGATTCGTCGAAACCCATTTTCCATCTTTTCGAGCATAACCCAGCCTGCGTATAAAAGGACGAACTGCTTTTGGATTCGTCAGAGGCTCAATAAATCCACTGTTTCCCGTGAAGGAAGTCGCGGGAATCGGTAACTGAACATATCCGATAAAATGCCATTTATTTTCCTGAACGTCTTTTATCCAGCGTCCCATATACGCCGATTTCCCTTCCTTTTCAGGCTCACCCTCCGGCTGCCAGACTCTCGCCAGCATGGTATACCACCGATTTTTTCCATCTTTATTTGGATGAATGAAATCCCATCCTCCCATATTCGCGACAGTTCCACTGAGTCCCTCTCCGCCAAATTCATTCCGTATATACAGATTATCTGCCACATCTATAAACTGAATCGGCTCTCCTTTTTCATTCGCGCCCCAGAATGACCAGACCGAGTTTAACCTAAACTGCTGCTGTTCCTCACTGTCCAGATTCGCGGTACCGTCTGGATTTTCTTTAACAAGAGTTACAAAACCTGCGTAAAAACTTAAATTATTCGGTTTCGGATTAAACGAGCTGTTCCAGCTGGCGTAATAAGTCGCCGATGGTTGCCACGGCCAGCCGGTGTCCATCATAATAATATCTGAACCATTCGGAACGCCTTCATTATACCACGTGGCATGAACGGAGGAACTGCCACCCAACACAATAAAAATTAATAACGTATAAAACCAGTTTTTCTTTTTTAACATAACTCTTTTCGAAAGGGAAGGAAATAATTAGTGAAGGAAACAGAAAGAAACGATTCTTCGATTTACTATCAGAGATTTTACATTAAATTTCTGTTTTGTGCGGCTCTAAAAGCCGGTTCTTTTCGCCAAAGCAAAAACACCGGTTTATGAACCGGATAAAACGGAAATGAAAGTAAAACCAGGGTACGAGCATACAAAAAGCGTTTTAAGATGAAATCCATATGTTCCGGGAACATTTCCGAGCATATAAAAATTTAAATTAAAACCGGGATTCAGAATTTAAATTAAATCGACACACAGTATATCTTCATGAAACGGATATTCCCCAGTTCCATATATAAATTACATGGATTTTGTGCACAGGCATTTCATTTTCAGGCTGCGATATATAATATGTACTGGTTCTCATTTAAATTTCCGTTTTATACGGATCCGAAACAGGCATTTCAGTGAAGCAAAAATACTGAGGAAGCGGAAATTCATAGTGCATCGAATATAAAACATCACAAAATAAGGAAATCATAACATATAAGACATATACTGGTTCCACTTTAAATTTTCTTTTTTTGCGGCTCTGAAAGCAGATATTTTCAGCGAAGCAAAATGCCGGAGAAGCGGAATTTTATAGTGTATCGGGTATAAAAATTCATTCACCATTATCGGCTATAATAAATCGCCTGCAGAACGTCCTGAACATCCTTAAATTTCTTTCCTTTTTCCAAGACGGTATCTATTAAATGACGTGCGTCTGACTCTGAATGTCCCAGAGCTAAAAGAGCCTCAAAAGTATCAGAAATAATATCTCGTGTCACCGTCTGCTCCGCGTCCGTCCCGATATTTTGTGAAACCATCAGCGCGAATTTTGGCACTTTTCGGCGTAATTTGGCAATAATTCTCTCCGCCGTGGCAGGCCCAATTCCTGGTAAACTGGAAAGTAATTTCGCATTTTGATCTTCGATCGCCGCCGCGACTTCATTCACCGGCCGAACCATCGCGCGCAGTGCTTTTTTCGTCCCGACTCCATCCACACTACAAAAAAGCTCAAAAAACTCTCTTTCCACCGCCGAAAGAAAACCCACCAGCCGTGGTGTCATTCTCCCCTGCGTGGGATTTCCGTCGATATACTGGATCGTGCACAGCGACACTTCTTTCCCAAGCTGAGACTGAAGCTGCCGCCGCGCGAACTCCGGAATAAGCACTTCATAACCGAATGCACCTATTTCCAGTACCAGATAATCCGTATAAAGTTCTGTTACGATTCCTGTAATACGCGTAATCATGTTTTATCTTTTTCCGTTTTTATTTTTTGTATCTGATACACAATAAATTTTCATCTCCTCTGACTGCAGTCAGGCCGGCATTTTTATATCCGATGCACTGTAAAACCCGCTTCTCCGGCATTTTGCTTCGCGGAAAATGCCTACTTTCAGAGCCGCAAAAAATGAAAATTTAAAATGGAACCAGTATATTTTCCAGTCTGTCTCACGGACAGATCGGTCAGCAGCAGAATCACCTAAAATGTCCTGCTTTTAGAACCGCACAAAAAAAGAAATTTAATTTAAAACCAGAGGATAAATTCTGTTTTCGACCAGATTTTATCCTCGAAGTACTTAAATTTCCGCTTTTTCGATATTTTATACCCGATACATTATAAAATTCAGCTTCACCGGCTTTTTTGCTTCGCAGGAAATGCCTGCTTTCAGAGCCGCACAAAACGGAAATTTAAAGTGGAACCAGTATATATTTTACAGTCCGAAAAAATTCTTCTGTAAAAAGAGACCGTGCAGCAAGAAAAAAATCTTTTCTTATTTCACGGATCTCAGAACTTCACACACAGTAAGAATATCTTCACGTTTCACTTTTTCTGTCATACACCAGAGAATTTCATGCTCTGAAACCGGTAAGCCACCAAGAATGCCCCGCTCTTCCAGTTTTGCCAAAACATCTGCCGTTTTAGCAGAAATCGTGGTAACGAATTCATGGAAAAATTCACCAGGATATTTTAAGGAAACTCCAGGAATTTTTGTAAATTCTGCGGCCGCATAATGCGCCATACTGACACAGGCCGTGGCGACTTCCCGTAAACCGACTGGCCCCACCGAAGCAAGATAAACTGCAGCCGTCAGTGCACAGAGAGCCTGATTACTACAGATATTCGAAGAGGCTTTTTCACGACGAATATGCTGTTCCCGTGCCTGAAGCGTCAAGACATACGCACGCTGTCCCTGAGCGTCTGTCGTTTCTCCGACGATTCTTCCCGGCAGTCTCCGCATTTCTTTTGTCGTCGCGGCCATAAACCCAAGATACGGACCACCAAAAGAAAGCGGCATCCCCAGCGGCTGACCTTCTCCCACCACGATATCCGCACCATACTGACACGGCGTTTTCAGTAAAGCCAGGGAAATCGGATTACATCCCATGATAAATTTTGCCCCAGCTTCATGCGCCACTTTACCGATCTCCTCGGCATCCTCCAGGCATCCCCAATAATTGGGATTTTCCAGATACACACAGGCCGTGGTGGCATCCACCAAAGAACTCAGAGCCGCCAGATCCAAAACTCCATTCTGAGAAGGAACGAGAATGACATCTAAATGATGTGGACGACAGTACGTCTGAATGACCGCTAAAGTTTCTGGATTAATATTTTCAGACAAAAGCACTTTCGTGCGTTTTTTATCAAAACACATCATAATCGCTTCTGCTGCCGCAGTCGCGCCGTCATAAACCGAAGCATTCGCGACATCCATTCCCGTCAGACTACAGATCATGGACTGATACTCAAAAATCGCCTGTAAAATTCCTTGTGACATCTCCGCCTGATAGGGAGTATAAGCCGTAACAAATTCCGGTCGTCCGGTTAAATGACGTACCACCGGTGGAATGTAATGGTCATACGCACCGGCACCACGCAGAATGGAACGAAAGACGCGATTTTCTCCCGCCAGAGCTTCCATCTTTTCCAGAGCTTCCATCGTGGAAAGCCCTTCAGGTAACGAAAGCTGTGCCTTACGTAACTGCTGCGGAATGTCCCGAAAAAGCTCCTCCAGCGCAGAAACACCGATTTTATCCAGCATCAATTTTTTATCTGTATCTGTATGCGGAACATAAGTTGTCATAAAAATATATCCTTCAATTAATATGATAAATAAAATGTAACTAAAAAGCAGTGAACCTGGAACTGGTGCACTTTACTCCGACTCCCACTTTTTATACCAGGCTCTTCTCTAAATTTCCACTTCTGGCGGCCATAAAATCAGACACGACTCACAAATCACGGGAAAAGTAAAATTTATCTGATTCCATTTTAAATTCTATTTATATAGGCTCTCCTTTATACTGATTCTCTTTTAAATTTCCGTTTCATGCGGCTCTGAAAACCGCATTTTCAGCGAAGCAAAAATGCCCGAGAAGCAGAATTTTGCAGAATTTTATAGTGCATCGAGTAAATTTCCGTTTTCGCGCTCACGGAAACAGACCTCTTCGGTAAAACAAAAATGCCCAAAAAGCGTAAATTTACAGAGAGCCAGATATAAAAATTTAATTTTCCTCTGCGCACACTTTCTCATATTCCTCTGCAGAAAGAAGCTCGCCGAACTCAGAAACTCTGATTTTACATATCCAAGAACCATACGGATCCGAATTTATCATTTCAGGCGCATTTTCCAGCTCTGTGTTTACCTCTATAATTTCACCAGACACCGGAGAATAAACCTCAGATACAGCTTTTACTGACTCGATATCACAAAAACTGCTGTCTTTCTCGGCCATATCTCCCACTTCAGGTAATTTAATATACACGATATCTCCCATCGCGTGCTGGGCAAAATCCGTAATTCCCACGGAACAAATCTCCCCATCCTGACTTACCCATTCATGTGATTTACAGTAACGTAACTCTTTCGGTGTATTCATTTCAGTTCCCTTCTGATCTTTAAAAAATATTTTTCAACAAAATTTAATATATACTAGTTCCACTTTAAATTTCCGTTTTGTGCGGCTCTGAAAGCAGGTATTTTCAGCGAAGCAAAATACCGGAAAAGCGGAATTTGTAGTGTATCGGATATACAGGTGCCCTTTTTTTCGAAACACGATCATATCCGATTATATTCCACTGGATTTACTTTTATTTCAGTTTTCTGCAGTCAAAAGTAGAGACATTTATGCATCACAAAATGCTGAACAAGCAAAAATTTATAGCGCATCAGAGAGATATTAATCTCCACATTCTCAGCATTTTTGCTTCACTCAAAACTCCTTCTTTTTCATATGGCCACGCGAAATGGAAATTTAGAATGGCACCAGTACATAAACACATGCCATGACAGAAAACCACTTCATGCCATTCCGTAAAATTCATAAATATCTGCAGGTTTAATTTTACTTCGCCCTTTTATAAAACGGCATTTTCACGACTTCCGCTTTCAGACGCCGGCCACGAACTTCGATTTCCACCGTCTGACCTTCAAAATCCTTCAAAATTCGGAGCATGGCGATCGAAACGCCAAGTGTCGGGGAATGAGTTCCAGACGTCACCACACCTATTTTTTTGCCATCCGCATATACGTCCGCACCCTCTCGGGCAATTCCCCGATCCGTAAGCCGCACACCGACCCGTTTATACTCTGGTAAATGCGCCTGCAGCGCGTCAGACCCAATAAAATCTTTCGTAAATTTAATAAAATAATTTAACGCGACTTCATTCGCAGGAATCGTTTCGCCCAACTCATGCCCATAAAGAGGCATGGACGCCTCCAAGCGAAGCGTATCCCGAGCTCCTAATCCCGCCGGTTTCAGACCATATGCAGCTCCCGTCTTATAAACAAGATCCCATATTTTGGGCATGTCTTCCGACGCGGAATAAATTTCGAAACCATCTTCTCCTGTATATCCCGTCCGAGAGAGAAGACACTTCATTCCAGACAGTTCTAAATCCGGAACAAAAGTATAATTTTTCTGTGGAATATTTTCCTGCGCAAAAAGTTTCGCAATAATCGCCTCCGCAGCCGGCCCCTGCAGCGCAATCTGTGCCACACGACTCGAAATATCTGTCATCTGGGTATCTTTCCCAAGATGTGAACCGATCCACTGAACATCTTTCTCGCAATTCGCCGCATTTACCACTACCATATATTTTGTATCAGAAAACCGATATACCAGTACATCATCTACCACCCCTCCCGTTTCATTACACATCAGCGTATAACGTGCCTGACCATCCACCATTCCAGCCATTTCATTCGAAAAAAGTCGCTGAAGAGTTTCCAGCACGCCAGCTCCCTCCAGAAGCACTTCTCCCATGTGAGATACATCAAAAAGTCCTGCCGCGGTCCGAACCGCCTTATGTTCCGCTAAAATGCCTTCCGCGTACTGTATCGGAAGCATAAAACCAGCGAAATCCACCATTTTCCCGTTCAGCGCTACATGCGTATCATAAAGAGAAGTAAATTTTTGCATAACGAAAGTCTCTCCTGCTATTTTAATCAAAACACACCTTTATACCCTGATTCTTCATTCATTTCCATTTTTGCGTAAACACATAAAATCACATTTTCTGTGAAACAAAATACTCAAAAAATGAAAAGTTAAAGTTTATCATATATAAAAGTAAAAAAAGTAACAAAAATAAGATAAATTTTATTATAAGACCTTTTATATAAATGTCAAGAAGCGGAAAAATAAAAATTCCCGTCATTTTTCATAAAATACATGCATTTTCTGCTCACCAATTTTACACGCCATTTCTCCTAATTTTCTTTATATGAGACTACAAAACTAGGAATTTTCATAAATGTACGGGTTCTATTTTTATATGCACTCACAAAAATGGCCATATTCATACATCACCAAAATGCCATAAAAAATATTTTATACCCGATGCACTATAAATTTCCACTCCTCCGGCATTTTTGCTTCGCTGAAAATACCTGCTTTCAGAGCCGCAAAAAAACGGAAATTTAAAATGGAGCCAGGATGTACCCGATGCACTATAAATTTCCACTCCTCCGGCATTTTTGCTTCACTGAAAATGCCTGCTTTCAGAGCCGCAAAAAACGGAAATTTAAAGGAAAAACAGTATAAAGTAATATTTTTTATAATGCACAAGAGAACAAAAATCATTTAAAAAATAAAAACCCTTCATAAAACCCAGTCTAGATTTTATGAAGGGCCATAAATTTTGTGCCGAAATATAATCTTATATCCGATTCTCTATAAAATTTCCATTTTAATCCGCGAATTCCAATTTTCGCTCACTGAGCGATTTCTGAAGTCGCTGCACGATACTACTATGAATCTGACTTACCCGGCTCTCGCTAAGATCCAGCGTTATCCCGATTTCCTTCATGGTCATATCCTGGTAATAATAAAGAAGTAAAATCAGGCGCTCGTTCCGCTTCAGTCCTCTGGTGACTAATCTCATCGTGTCAATTTTTTGTAACCGACTCGTGGGATCTTCACCACGCTGATCCTCTAAAATATCCAATTCACTCACTTCTTTTGAACCGTCGGTCTCACACCATTTTTTATTTAAGCTCACGACCGTCGCGGTATTCGCCTCTTTCGCCATCTTTTCAAAATCTTCCAGCGACAGCTCCAAAAATTCCGCGATTTCAGCATCCGTGGGCTTTCTGCCCAGCCGATCATCTAAAATTTTCGTCGCTTCATTAATTTTCTTGGCTTTTGTACGTACCAGACGCGGAACCCAATCCATATTTCGTAATTCATCTAGCATCGCACCGCGAATACGCGAAACACAGTACGTCTCAAATTTTACATCTCGGGAAAGATCGAAAGCGTCGATCGCATCCATTAACCCAAAAACACCCGCCGAAATCAGATCATCCAGTTCGACTCCTTCCGGAAGCCGTGTCCATACACACTTACCATGATAACGAACTACCGGTAAATAATGCTCGACTAACTGATTTCGTAACGTTTTATCCTCTGGATTTTTACGGTACTCGCTCCAAAGATTTGCAAGTTTCTCAGAACCCAGTCCAGGTGCTGCCATGTAATCCTCCGTTTTTTAATTTTCCAAAATTAATTCCTCGCGTTTTTAAAAGCTCTGCACCCACTTTTAGAAACTAAAAAAACAGCACAGTCATTAATTTTAAATGGAAATTTTCCGTTCCAAGGAAATCCTTCTCCTGTAAAATATCATTTTTGCATCCGATTTTACTTAAAATCTGCACTTTTCCCGCCATGACCACAGTCATCCAGACACGAGATTTTTCATTACCATGTAAGCATTACCGTGCGAAAACACGCAAGAAACACACATGAAAAATGAATTCGTACCTAAATACACCATTTATTTCATGACGATAAACCAAATCTTATTATATCCACACACTCTCCTCCATATTTTATCCCGCCAAATTACATACCAGCAGACAAAATTCAGGAAAGAAAATTTCGTGGACAATCAAAAATCGACACAAAAATCCGACGCAGGGGACGCCGAAAATGATACTTCCCAGTATAAAAAAATAATTTTATCGTTTTTGTAAATCTTTATGGGTAAATAACAAAAAATTATACCTGAAATACATTAAATAACCGTACATTCAACTTTTTTTACGCTGTTTATACTGATTCTCCTTTAAATTTCCGTTTTATGTGGCTCTGAAGCCGGCATCTTTAGTAAAACCAAAATGCCTGCCTGTCGGCGGACAGAAAAAACGAAAATTCATGGCACTTCGGGTATAAATAACAGTTCTGGCAACGAAATTTAATATCTGACACCTATATTTAAATTTAGCTTTAAACGGTCACAAAACAGCGCATTAAGCGGTGTAAAATACCGAAAAAATACTTTATATATATTCCGATATAAATGTTCCTTTCCTCACCGGAAAGCAGCTCATAACAAAAATGTACCCGCCTTAAATTTTCATACTAACATTCTGAAAACACAAAATCTGTATGAATATCTAAAGATATTCTTTCTGATTTTATTTTATTTTATTTTTCACAAAACTTCTTGTGAACTCTAAAAAATTAGGAAAATGAAAGCATTTACCGTGAATTATATATCCAAAACATCCTCTCCACAGGAAAGTCTTATACAGTACTACCTGTACAGTAAATTCACGGAGCATATAAGAATAGGATACATCATAAACAGTAACAAAATCTGTATCCGGTAACATGGAGCAAGAAATGCACACAATAACCGATAAATACCCTTAACCCCAACATTAGTGTAATGTAAGGGTATTATATAAATCGGCAAAAAAGATTAAAAACAATTAGACTTTCTTCAAGAAATTCGACATTTTTCTCAAAATGGAAAGATAAAACGTGAAACATAAATCATTTCACTTCCTTATACAGCATATATCGGCCTGAATTATTTTTAACTCCACATTTTGAAGCCTTCTTAAACTAAAAGTAACGAAAAATTTATCGATAAAGTTACGGATAAAAACTTTTTATCGATTATATAAAATATGGAAAAATTATGGTCTGCCAAATCACTTTACTCTATTCTTAATTTTATACTTCCTTATTTATTCCACGTATCCTGAAAACCATTTTTTTCAAAATAAAAATATGTAAAACTCTGATTTTAACAACAAAAATAAACTTAAAATCCTTTTTTCATAACTGCTTCTGTTTTATATTCGATGCACTATAAATTTCCGATTCTCCGACATTTTTGCTTCACTGAAAATACCTGCTTTCAGCGCGTATTAAACAAAAATTTTGAATAAAACCAAGACATATTCCATTTAAATATAGAGTCCCACCGATGTATACTTCACTTAAAATTTTCATTTTGTACGTCCACAGAAATAGGCATTTTATGTTTCATAAAACATACTGAAAAGCAAAGATTTATAGCACACCAAGTATAGAACCGACCAAAATCCATCCGTCAGCTTATTCTGAGTGGGGGTAATTGACGAAAATCCTTTTACCGATATAATAAAGTCTCTTTAGTATTATAATTAATTAAACAAAAATTCATTTTTGGAGGAAACCAAAGTGCCTAGTAACGAACGTGGGAAAGAAATTAAACGCAGACGTCACCGTAAAGAAAAATTCACACAATTACAGAATCGTCTCAAAAAAGAAACGATTTCCCGGGAAGTTGCCGCAGAAAAACTGCGTAAATTAACAACTGGCGCGGAAACGGTTATCGAAAATTGGGGTTTAGAAAGTTAATTCCCCATACTTATAATTTTTGTTCTAAAAAGCACCGAGCCATTTCGGTGTTTTTTTGTGGACTTTTCAAAATATAACGATTTTTCATATTTTTTATTTCACTCCGCCTGACAATTTAAATCTCTGGTTAAACGAAAATATCTGGGCAACTTTTCTTGAAAATTTATTTATAAAAAACGTATTTATACTCAGGGGATACAAAACCCATTTTTTGGGAAAATATTTTATGTTTTCAGTATTTTGCACAATATAATATCATATACATTTTAAATAAGTGCAGACCGAACTATATAAAATGAATTTAAAATAGAATCTGGATAAAAAATCTAAAATCTTCCATATTTTACGTGCTTTGCTTCTTCCTGTAAAATGATAAATTTTATGGAAAACAGATAAAATATTATAAAATACACTATAAAGATATTTATAACCGACCATATAATAATTGACATTTCGATATAAATCAGATATTATAAAGTTATCTTGTATTTCATTTTATGTTATCGTAAAATATATAAAATGTAAAAAAACAAAAATATATTTTGCGTTCCTTTTTATAAAAAACTTATCTGGATGATTCACGATTACCGGACTTTCTGTCGTGTCAAATTATAGGAAAACAAAAATTTATTGCATACCGAGACGTATATTTTAGCTGACGTTATACAAAATTTAGCCTGCATGGAATATTTTTTACCCCATGCACTATAAATTTCTGTTTTCCCCTGTCTGCCGACAGACCGGCATTTTATAGTGCATCAGGTATAAAACTAACATTTAAGTAGAATCAGTATAATATAATTAGATTATCACAGGAAAATTGACATGGATGTAAAATTAATTGTCGCGGAAGGGAAACATACAGGGCAAGAAATTCCGGTGAAGAAAAACCAATTTTTTATCGGAAAGTCACAAAAATGCCATTTACGTCCCGGGGGCACGAACGTCAGTGACATTCACTGCGTGATCCTTCAAAAAGAAGGTTATGTCGGAATAAAAGATTTAAACTCTGCCAGTGGTACTTTTGTTAATGAAGAACGAGTACAAAAGGAAATTTCTCTGAAAAACGGAGATAAACTGAGAATCGGCACACTTCTTTTAGAAGTCCAATTAACGGTCGGAGTCAGCGGAGATAAAAAGCCGAAAGTGCGCTCCATCAGTGAAGCGGCATCCCGTGTTTCACAGAAAAAACAGACACCACAGGGAAATGGTGAGGATATCGACATTTTTGCTATTTTTGAAGAAGAACGTCCCTCGGAAGAAGACCTGCCTTCATTTATTCACAAGAAAAAACATACTGGAGAAAGTCAGGCTGTGGAAAATGTCAGAGAAAGTGATCTGGAAAAAGAGAAAAAAATGCAAGAGTCCACCAGAAATGCAGCCGCTGATACCATTAAGGCCATTTTAGGACAGGCGATTAAAAAATAAAAGAAAGGATGAGAGGTATTTATGAAAGAGGCAGAAAACTCTGGCAAAAAAAAGAAGTCCGGGCAGATCACCTCCATTCTGGGAATCGGTTTCGATAATAAAGATGGGCAGGTTCGGCTGACCCGCGGAGAAAATTACTCTTTATTAGGAGGAAGCCAAACGACGCATGAAATCATGCAGGAAACGGCGATTAAAGTGAATGAAAGTCTCGAAAAACGTGGGAAACGTTTAGACGAAACTTCCCGAGAAGAATTTATTGATGTTCTGTCAGAGGTAATTGACCGAATGGATATTCGGGAAGAAAAATAATCTCGAAGAAATGCCACATATCTGATGCATGATAAATTTTCGTTTTTCTGTTCGCAGACAGACTGTCTGTGTTTTTATATTTGAGGCCAGATTAATTTTCATTTTCCCGACATTTATGTTTATACGAAATACCCGGCGGTTATGATATATACTGTTCCCACTTTAAATTTCCGTTTTGTGCGGCTCTGAACGCAGGTATTTTTAGTGAAGCAAAAATTCCGGTGAAGTGGAATTTTATGGTGCATCGGGTATAAAATGCCGGAGAAGCGGTAATGATAGAGTATCGGGTATAACACCAGAAAATATCTGGTACGTAATCCCCAAAAAATTAGATTTCATTTCATATTTTGTGAAAATTTTTGGATCCTGTAAATATGAACATCACTAAATTATTTTTTTTAACCGTCATGGCGATTTCTCTGGGGGTTATTTTCGGAACCTCACTGGGATTATTCCGATTTTATTCTTGGCCACACACTTTAGCGGATATGGAAGCGGGAAAATCTGATCTGGATCCCTCTCTCTCTCCGGAAAATGGGTTAAGCATTCCCGCTGTGGAGGTGGAAAAGTTAAAAGATTTTGGATTATTACCAGAAGGACAGACTAAAATTAGCCATCATTTTCTAATTAAAAATACGGGAACCGCGCCTCTAAAATTACAGGAAATCTCCTCCAGCTGTCGCTGTACGGTGGCGGAGCTGGAAAAAACGGAACTGAAACCGGGAGAATCCATTTTTGCCCACATGACGGTTAATGCGGATGATATTATCGGCCCATTTCATCAGACGGTTACATTTTTTACGAATGATCCACAGAAACCAGAAGTTCAGTTACACATGAAGGGTACGGTAACGGTTCCCCTCTGGGTGGACACGCCGGAAAGAAATATAGGACGTCTTATCGAAAACACACCTTTTAAGACGGCTGTCATTCTTTATGATCAAGAAAAACAGCCTACCAAAATTACAGAATTTATCTTTGAAGATCCAGAATTAGCACCCTTTTTTCAGTTAAAAGAATTACCACTTTCAGACGAAGAACTTAAAGAAGCCAAAAATGGTGCGAGTTCTGGTACAAAACTGGAAATTTCCATTCTTCCGGGTTTACCACAGGGTGCATTTCAGCAGACGCTGCGATTAAAGACGTCTTCCACAAAACGGCCGGAACTTAAAATTCGTTTCCATGGAATCATCGGAGATCAGATTTCAATTCACGGCACCGGCTGGAATGACGCCACGGGAACATTAAATTTAGGACATGTTCGGCAGGGAGAAGAATTTTCACGTTCCATCTGGATTATTGCCCGTGGAGAAGATTATGAGTCATACCGGTTCTCGATTCAGAAAGTAGTACCAGAATTTGTCCAGATAAAACTGGGAGAAACAGAAAAAATGGGTGACAGTAACACCACTCGGACTCCATTAACGATAACCATTCCTGCGAAATCTCCAAAATGTGATTTTTTTTCCGAAAACCCTCAAGAAATTGGCCGTATTTTACTAAACACCTCAAAATCTGATATACCATTACAGATTTACCTGCGTTTTGTGGTTTTTTAATCTTGTAAAAAATTGACAAAAAGACTATAATTTTCCAGATAAGATTAAAAAAACGAGATAAATGCTTCCATTTTTACACCCGACGCACCAATTTTCACATCCCCGGCATTTTTTGTTTCACCGAAAATGCCCGTCTTTAGGACCACATAAAACGGAAATTTAAAGTAGAATCGGGGCACTCGAAGTACAATAAAATTTCACTTTCTTGGCATTTTTTTGTTTTGATGTGAATGTCTTTTTGACAGAACCGCACAAAACTTAAATTTTAAAGTGGAATCAGAATAAGTACAAAAAAGAAGCAGCAAAATCAGATTTTTTACAAAATTCTTTACATCTTTTATTTTACCACGGATTCTCAAAATGAACTTACAGAAAACTTTCCTTTTCAGCAGTATTTTTTTAGTAATGATATTTTTAGTAATATTTATTTTAAAAATACACCGACCGACTGCCTCAAAAGAAAACGCAGAACTTTTGATTCCGCAAGAAAGGAATGTAACTCAGGAAATTTCGCCCAGCCTCTCAAAGAAAGATCTCCAAAATTCGCCTAAAACTCCAGATTCTTTGGATGACACATCTGCTTCCAGGACAGACATATTTCCCTCGGAAGCCGCTCACATACAAGAAATAAAAGAACTGCTGCCGACAAAAGACATTACGCCATCAGAAAAAATTACACCATCAGAAGAAATGGATTTTCCCACGGAAAGCTCTCCGATGACGGAAAATATACTTTTTTCTGAAAATAATCTGGAACTTAAAACCGGAAGTGTATCCGAGTCGAATCATCCAGAAACTCTCTCCTTAAAAGAATTATCTCCAGCCACAGAAGAAAATATACCTTCTGATATTTTAGCTGGCCAAGAGAAGGAGCTTCTTTTACAGGAAATCTCCGTGGGAGAAGAAGGATCCGGTAAAGCCCAAGAAGAAAAAGAAACGCCTGACAGTGAAATCATTTTACCTCCGAAAGAAAACCTTTCTGTAAAATTTCCAGAAACAGATGGCGAAATAACAAAAACAGACGTAAATCTTCTTTTAAATCAGACGCCTCAGATTAAAAATGCACCCGCGGGAAGTCATGTGGCTTCCGGCTCCGCAGAAATTTTAGAAATGAAAGATGGATGCCCTGAAGGTTATCGTCCTTCTCAGAGAAATTACGGAAAAGAACCTTTTGATCCGATTAAGGAAAATGGAGATTTTTTTGTTGGCTGGCCAAAACCTGATGTTACGCTGGTTTTCACCGGAAGATTAAACGGATATATGGAACCGTGTGGATGTGCGGGTCTAGACAGAATGAACGGCGGACTTTCTCGGCGTGCGACTTTCCTTAATCTTTTACGTCAGCAGGGATGGAATCCTGTGGTCATGGACACCGGGGGAATTAGCGTGGGATTTAGCCAGCAGGCCAGGATGAAGTATCAGACCACGGTAAATATGTTTCGTGAAATGAATTATGACGCGATCACGCTGGGAACCAGTGATCTGAACTTCCCCGCAGGGGACATTTTATCGGAAATTTCCACTCCTGCGAAAAATGGAAATATGTTTCTCAGTGCGAATGTCGGCATATTCGCCATGGACAGTCAGACGCTGCCGCCCATGAAAATCATCGAAAGAAATGGTATAAAAATTGGCATTATCGGTGTTCTGGGAGATGAAGAAATCGCTAACATTCGGAATGATGAAATCGTGTATCATCGTTCTGTGGATTCATTAAAGAAAATCGTTCCCACGCTCAAGAAAAGTTGTGATTTTCTGGTTTTACTCGCGCATGCGACAGACGCGGAATCAAGAACATATGCAAAAGAATTACCAGAAATAGACATTATCGTCACCTCATCCGGACCGCCGGTACCTCCATCATCACTTGAAGTTCTGCCAGAGACAAAACAGTATTACATCACGATCGGCGAAAAGGGAACGCACCTTATCACGCTGGGGATTTATCGTGATAATGAACACCCGGTACGTTATCAGAGAGTCGCGCTGGATTCTCGTTATAAGCCTTCTCCGAAATTTATGGATCTCATGGCATTATATCAGGAACAGCTAAAACACTCTGGTTTAAAAGGACTGGGAATTCGGCCTTTACCGAATCCGTATACCACATCTCACGGAGATTATGTCGGCTCCGCGCGCTGTGAATCCTGTCATGAAGAAGTGTATATAAAATGGCAAAAATCGCGTCATGGTAAAGCATGGCGTCCTCTGCGTGACGCGGTGCCCGCCAGAACTTCAGATCCTGAATGCGTGGTATGTCATGTCGTCGGCTGGAATATCGAGCATATGATCCCGTACCAGACGGGTTACTTAAACGAAAAGGACACACCTCATTTACGGAATGTCGGATGCGAGACATGTCATGGTCCCGGATCTAAACATATCGCGGCGGAACTCGGAAATAATACCGCGGAACAAGAACAGTATCGGGAAGCGGCGCGCATTTCTCTCGAAAATGCGAAAAAGAACATATGTGTAACCTGTCATGATTTAGATAATAGCCCTAATTTTGATTTCGAATTATACTGGAAATGTATTGAGCACAAAGAAAATACAGAGGAAGAGTAATTTTCACCGAATATTTCACCTCTCCTTTATCCATCCGTCATCATCACTCATTCATTTCTGGTTCTTCATATATCTGATTTCACGTTTCCGCAGATTCCACTCATTTCCGTTTTTATCGGCCGAAAATGAAACTTTTTTATCGAAGGAAAATAGTGAAACAAAATATGGTAAGAAAAAATTTAGTAGTAAATCGGGTATAAACATCTGTTTTGTACGGCCATGAAAGCAGGTTTTCGCAAGTCAAAAATACTTGCCGCCATATTTATGCCCGATACACTATAAAATTCCGCTTCTCCTGCATTTTTGCTTCACTGAAAATGCCTGCTTTCAGATCCACATAAAACGGTAATTTAAACGAGAACCAGTTATATACAAATAAAAATGATACCGCTTTCACTTTAAATTTTTACTTTACATGGTCACGGAAATGAGCGTTTCATGAGGTGTGGAGAGAAATGCAGAAGAGGTGGAATTTTATAGCGCGTCAGACATATACCGGTTTACTTAAATTCTTATTTACACTGGTTTTACTTTAAATTTCCGTTTTATGCGGCTCTGAAAGCAGGCTTTCCACCGCCCACCAGAAAGTAAAATACAGAAGAAGCGGAATTTTGTAATATATCGGGAATAAATGGAGTGCCAGTATAACTTCTCATGGAGAATTCACATCATGAAAAAATATGTATGGGGTTATTTGTGGTTTCTTCCATTTTTATTTTTACTTATTCCCACAATTTATGCCACCGTGGTGGGATTTAGTGTCATTTACCAAAACTGGTGGCAAATTTCCATCCTTCTGATTCTCGGTCTGCTGTGTACCATTTTATCATGGTTACTGAGTATATGGTGGATAAAACGCCGCCTGAGGCTTCTGGATATTCGATTACAGGCAGAAGAATACTGGAGTAATCTGGAACATATCGCCGCGAAAGAAGTGGAAACCTATCTGGATAACATAAACATTTCGGATTTAGAAATAAATAAAACACAGACTTTACTTCCACATTTTATAGAAATTCTGCATCGAGTCGCGCAGGTCTATCATCCAGAGAAGAAAACGCCAGAGATGGACATCCCCATTTCCGACGTACTTTTAATTTCAGAGCGTGTAACAGAAGACTTACGTATTTTTATTACTGAAAATGTTCCTGGCTCTCATTTACTGACGTTAAATGATCTGAAATTTATTCACTCTGCCGCCAGCTGGTCACGCCCTGCTTATAATGCATATCGTGTGGTATCCGTTCCCATTAATCCGATTTCTGCATTTTTTCGAGAAACGAAATCCTGGTTTTCCCGTAAATTTACATCCACTCTTATCTCCTCCATCCGCGAAACAGCCATACGTTATGTATTTCGCCAGGTGGGGCATTACGCCGTGGAGCTTTATAGCGGCCGATTACGTATGGAATATCTGCAGGAAACGGGAAAATGGGTTTCCATGACAGAAAAACGCGGTGATTATGAAGATTTAAAAGAAAATCTTACCGAAGAAAATACGTCCTTTTCCCAAAAACAGGAACCTCTGCGCATTTTAGTAGTCGGACAGCCAAAAACAGGGAAAACCAGTTTAGTTCAGTCACTATTTTCTCTGCAAAACGCACTTCCGGATCCTGTGGAACACTCACCGGTAATGGAACGGTATCTTATCACAGAAAATGGTGAACATGTCCTCATCAGTGATGCTGCCGGTTATGACATCTGGAATGAACCGCAGCAAAAAAACTTTTTTTCTTTTACAAAACAAAAAATTTCACCTTTTAAAACACTCCAGACAGAAATAGAAAACACCGATCTAATTTTCATGGTCTGTGACGCGAATAATGCGGCACGTGAAGCGGACAGCCTGTTTATAAAAGCTCTGCGTCAGTGGGCGGAAGAAAATCCCCAAATAAATTCGCCCATTCTTATCGTGGTCATGCCGGGAATCGATAAATTACGGCCATTTACTGACTGGAATCCTCCATTTAACACGAAAACACCGGAAACAGAAAAAGAAAAAAATATCCGAGACGCGCTTTTCGCCTTAACAGAATCTCTTGACCTGGACGAAAGTATTCCTGCCATTCCCGTCTGTTTACAGCCAGGCAGAATTTATAATGTGGAAGAATCATTACGCCCCATCCTTATGGACATGTTTCAGCAGATGCAGTGCGTGAGGGAGTCTCGGTGCCTAAACGCACTTCAGGGGCTCTCCCCAAAATGGAAAGAGACGGGAATGCAGGCCATGAAACTTGGAGGAAAAGTATGGGATTACTTACTCAAAAAATCTGAATAATCTGGCATACACACCGTTCCTCTTTTTCCATTTCCGTTTTGTCAGCACGGTAAACCTTCCTCCGCACATGAAATGTAGAAGGCAGAACCACTTATACCCGATACACTATAAATTTCCGCTACTCATGCATTTTTTCTTCGCTGAAAATACATGCTTTCAGAACCGCGTAAAACGGAAATTTAAAGTGGAACCTGTATAAATGGAAATTTCTCACGTTATAAAAACAGGCATTTTCAGTAAAGAAAATGCCTGAAAAACTGATAATTTATAATGCATCAAGAAAATATTCGTATTTACAAAAAAACAAAAATTTAAGCTGGAATCAGTTCATGAAATTCTGTCTTCAGCCTAAAATCATCCATCCATCCGTGGTGTAATTCTTGCCTGAACCCTTCCAGGCAGACTCTGAATACGCAGAAAACCTTCCGCATCTGTCTGGTTATAACTGCCGCCACCTTCCATCGTCGCGATTCCTTCATCATAAAGACTGTTCGGACTGGTACGACTAATCACATCCATATTCCCTTTATAAAGTGCTAATTTCACTTCACCCGTTACCGGACGCTGTGCTGTTTTAATGAAGGAAAGTAGGGCATCCATTTTTGCATGATACCAAAAACCATAATAAATCATTTCCGCCACTTCCGGTGCCAGACGGTCACGCAGATGCGTTAAATCTCGGTCCAGACAGAGACTTTCCAGCTGCCTGTGCGCCGTATAAAGCACCGTCATACCGGGAGATTCATACACACCTCGGCTCTTCATGCCCACGAAACGGTTCTCCACCATGTCTATTCTCCCCACACCGTTTCGTCCACCGATTTCATTCAGTTTTTTAATAATTCCGATCGGACTGAGTTTCTCTCCATTTACCGCCACCGGTACACCAGATTCAAAAGTAATGGACACTTCTTCTGTCGCATCCGGCGCCTCTTTCGGAGAAACCGTCATGCCAAAATCCACCAGTTCCACACCATTTACGGTAAGATCTTCCAGTTTACCCGCCTCATAACTTATATGAAAACAATTTTCATCTGAACTGTACGGTTTCGCTACAGATGCCTTTACCGGAATATTTTTTTCCTGACAGTATGCTATCATTTCAGAACGTCCGGGAAAGCGTTCACGAAATTTTTCCATTCTCCATGGTGCTATTACCGTAATATTCGGATCCAGAGCCTCAGCAGCTAACTGAAATCTGCACTGATCATTTCCCTTTCCTGTCGCGCCATGAACGAAATATTTCGCACCCACTTCTTTCGCCACCTGTAAACACGCTTTCGAAATGATCGGCCGCGCGATGGATGTTCCTAAAAGATAAATTCCCTCATACTTCGCCTGCCACTGGACCATGGGAAACGCAAAATCCCGACAACATTCCTCCTGTACATCTACAATTCTCGCTGTGGCCGCACCAATTTTCCGCGCCTTTTCCATAATCGCTTCACGGTCTTCGCACGGCTGCCCCAGATCCACATATACTGCATGAACTTCATAACCTTCATCCAGAAGCCATCCTAAAAGGACAGAAGTATCCAGACCACCAGAATACGCTAATACACATTTTTTCATAAGACAGCTCCTTATAATTATTTTTTTATTATTTATCCATTTTTGAACACGATATACCTAATAAACCTTTCACCCGATGCATGATATACCCGAAGCACGATAAATTTCCGCTTCTCCAGCATTTTTGCTTCGCTGAAAATGCCTGCTTTCAGAATCAGGCAGAACGGAAATTTAAAGTGAAGCCAGTATAATTCTCTCTATTTTTATCCATCTTTCAAAAATCCACAAGTAGGGTGTCTGGCAAAAAACCAAAATGTCCTTATCTTCACTTTATATCTGTTTCGATTTTCACACTTAATTTTATTTTCACCTTCATTTTATACCCGATGCACTATGAATTTCCACTTCCCCTGTCTGCCGACAGGCGGGCATCCATTTTTGCTTCGCTGAAAATGCCTGCTTCGAAAGCCGCACAGAACAAAAATTTACACGAGAACCAGTATAAATCAAAATTCCCGTAAAAGAAATGTCAAAAAAGTTAAATTTCGCGATAATTATAACACAAAAAGCAAAAAAACAAATTTTTTTAAAATTTTACTTTTAGATAGTGGAATTTTTATGTTAAAGGTTTATAATTTATTTTATACTTATATATATTATGAATTTTTACTCCACTGGCATTTTGAGATGCTTTTATGAATTCTATTTTAAAATTCTGTTTTGTGCAGTTCTTAAGCAGGCATTTTCAGCGAATCAAAATATGCCTGCCGGCAGACAGGGGAAGCAGAAATTTATAGTGTATCGGGTATAAATACCTGAGAATGAAAATTTATTGTGTACAGGGAAGATGCCTGACAAAAATGCACAAAATTAAAATTTTAACAGAAAATTCGATATAACGTAAAACTGATACACAGGTGAAAAGTTTTATAAAATATAAACATGATTTTAACAGGAAAATCACATATGGCTATTACACATGAAGAAATGACAGAACTTATTCAAAAATTTTCTACAGATTATAAAAATCTGGAACATGAATTACAGAAAACCGTGGTCGGCCAGACAGATGCGGTTCGTGCGACTCTCGGCGCAATTATTTTAGGAGGACATATTCTTCTGGAAGGATTACCAGGAACAGGGAAAACGCATCTTGGAAAATCGCTCGCAAAAGTAATTTCTCTTCATATGAATCGGATTCAGTGTACGCCAGATTTAATGCCCACGGACATAATCGGAACGCACGTGATCATGGAAACCCCGCAGGGAAGGAGAGCTTTCGAATTCCAGCGTGGACCACTTTTTTCGAATATCGTACTTGTCGATCATGTTAATCGTACCACTCCGCGGACACAGGCCGCCATGCTGGAGGCCATGGAAGAGGGAGAGCTTACCGTTTCCACAGAAATATTTCGTCTTCCAGAACCTTTTTTTGTAATCGCGACACAAAATCCCCTGGAAATGGATGGAACTTATCCACTTCCTGAAGCGCAAATTGACAGATTTTTATTCCAGGCAAAAATGAAAATGCCCACGGCAGATGAGCTGGACATTATTCTGCAGAAAACCACTTCTTTAGAAAAAACCGCACTTCGTCCTGTTTTAGATGGAAATCGGATTTTGAAGATGAGAGAAATTGTACGTAATGTTATGATTTCTCAAGAACTGCGAATGCTGGCGGTGAAAATCGCATTTTCATCTCATCCGAATGCTGAAAATGCTCCAGAAATGGTAAAACGGTATGTTCGTTATGGTGCTGGGCCACGTGGTATTCAGGCGCTGGTATGTGGTGCGAAATTTTTTGCGGCAGTCTCTGCCCGAACTGAAGTTACCCGAGAAGATTTATTTACTGCCATGTACCCTGCTCTGTCACACCGATTATTTTTGAATTTTGCAGGACAGGCAGAAGCGGTGGAAACAGAAAAAATTATTGAACAATTAAAATTAAAATAATTCAGACGCTTTTCTTACGCGGCCTCCTTTTACGTTTTCATTTTATACCGCCATGAATGCAGACATTTCATTATACCTGGAACAGCAGCTCACAAAAAGTATGAAATCAAAAACTTAAAATGGTCTCGGAAACACCAGATTTTAATACAAAAGTTTTATACCCGACGCACTATAAATTTTAGCATTTCCAGCATTTTCGCTCCGTGGAAAAATTCCTGTATCCGGAGCCAAATAAAATGGAAAATTAATGAAGAGTCTGTACTGTCTGTTATACACAAAATTCAATTATGATTCATTTCCTTTATATCATATAATATTTTATGTATTTTAAGGTATTCTTCTTTTAAAATAAATTATAATATCAAAAAATTTATACTCTCAGAAAATATCAAAAAATGACACTTTTTGCATCCTCCTTTCAGAGAAAACTGCCTCTTTACGCACAAAAAGCTCTGCAGCTCGGCGGCGGAATCACAGCTTTTCATCCTATTACTCTCCCCGCCGGCGAAATCATTCCGACTGGTCTGAGGGATTACACACCGGGGGATGATCCACGAAGAATCGACTGGGGAATCTGCGCCAGGCACGACGAACTGCGAGTAAAAGAATTCCGCGGGAAAACAGTACATCATGCCTATTTTCTGCTGGATACCTCTCGTTCCATGCATGTGGGACCTCAAAAATTTAATTTGGCGCGTGAAAGTCTTATGGTACTGGCATATACACTTTTACGGCAGCATTCTTCCATTTCTGTCTTATGCTGGGATAAAAATCAGAGTAAAAATCACATTTTACTGTCTTTATCTGGTGTATCTCGCCTGGGAAAACTCATGAAATTTTTGGAAAATACCGCCATAACTTCTCAAAAAACTGATTTTTGTCAGACTGCACAGGATTTTACATCTTTTCCATTCCCGAAAGGCTCAATTTTCATTATCAGTGATTTTTTTGGACAGACCGATTCTTTTGAAAAAAATTATACTCCAGGTCTGATTCATCTGCAGGAAGCTGGTTTTTTCCCACATCTCATTCACATCACCTCATGCACTGATCGCGGGGAAAATATGCGGGGAGACGTAATTATCGAAGATGTGGAAAGTGGTTATCGGCAGTCCATCACCCTGACGGAAAGAGATATTCGGGCCTACCAAAAATTATACCTGCGGTACGTGGAAAGTATCCCTACATTTTGCAGGCGCAGGAAAATCCGTTATACACAAGTAAGTACAGAAATGAAACAGGACGAAGCATGCCTGGCAGCTTTAGGTATTCCACACGGAACAGGAATTCAGTAAAACGTAACGGTTTCCGTCTTTTCAGAAATTTTATTCGAACATTCATTTTATGCCCGATGCATGATAAAATTCCGCTTTTCCATTATTTTTGCTTCGCTGAAAATGCCTGCTTTCAGAACCGCATAAAATGAAAATTTAAAGGAAAACCAGTATAAGTATAAAATAAGGTTTCATGAATTACCATAAAATTTCCAGACCGACCATTCCCATATTAATCGTTTCATCCGCATTAAACATAAGATTATAACTGCCCCAAATTTTTGCCCTCCCCCACTGAAATGTCAGCACCGGTGCGAGAATCGCCCAGTCACGTCCTGCATAAATTCCAGAAAATAACTCTGTCTCACCAAAATTTTGTACAGAGATTTGTCCGACCTGTCCGAAATCAAGAAATTCATGAACCCAGTACGTCATGAAATCAAAAGACGCGACACTTCGGAACACCGGCGGAAGCGGATGACATATACGTAATCCAAGAATACTGCGAAAGGAATTCGTCCGAACACGGCCCAGCTGCCCCACATCTGAAGCGGAAGCATAAGTCAGTTCCTCTTCCACGGAACCGTATCGGCTATAATAATACTGAAGCCCCCAAAAAGGCTGAATAATGGAAGCAAAAACACGATACTCGGTGCCGATTTCGCCATACACCAGCGCACGCCAAGCTCCGGTATCCGCATGACCATTTACCAAAAATGGCTGTCCAGACGCATTTTGTAAAAATTGTCGATTCTCGTGTAAATGGGAATACCCACCAGCCATGGATCCGATAAAATAACCGAAAGCTCCGGAATATTTTGTGTAAGCACCCCAGAAAAAATTATTCGTTTCCACATTTTCATAAAGTGCATCCTGAGTTTCCGCACTTATGCCTTTCGTTTTAAGCCGTGTATTATTATATGTAAAATAAATTCCTCGCCGGGCGTAAGGCGAAAATTGCCAGTCTGCAGCAAGAATAAAACCACCTGATTTTTGAGCATATTTATACGGATTTTGTGTCACGGGATCTGGTTCCATATTCCGTCCTCGTGCGAAACCTCCGTAACCATACCCTGCCGCCCATTTATTCCTTCCCATGTTTTCATCCTGAAAATCACGTAAGGTTTCCATGATCATTAAATTTTCCAGCGTAACCGCCTGTGTAACCGCTTCTCCAGAAGAAGCGATTACTGCCTGAGCATAAACCTTTTCTTTCCCCAAAATATTAAAAAGAAAGAGAACCGATATAAAAACTTTTAATATTTTTATGACCAAAATATTATAAAATTTTAATTTGTCTGTATTCCAGAGTACCAGACTTTCTGATTTCCGCATTATCATATAACACATCATTTTAAAAAAACTAAAAATAAAAAGGAAGAATTGACGAGGAACGAAAAGCAGGAAAAAATAATCCGTGCTCTGGAAATAAAATGTCCTGAATTTCATGATCATAACTCCGCAAAAAATATATTTTAGATTTTATTTATATCAGTTTTATACCTGATTTTATTTTAAATTTCATTTTTGTATGACTCAGAAAACAGGTATTTTCTGCCAGTCTGCTGCCGACAGGAAATATACTGGTTCCAATTTAAAATTTCGTTTTGTGCGGCTCTGCCAGCAGGCATATGTTTAGCCCCGCCGGCTGGCAGGAAAGTAAAAAAATGCCGGAGAAGCGAAAATTTATAGTGTATCGGGTATATAATGAATCCGATATATAATAATCAGGATATAAATCCATATGCAGCAAAACACTTTTTGATGCCAAATATAAATAAACATCTGCGATTTAAGCAGTTTTTTCATGACTTTTCAAGAGAGAATACTTATGGTAAAATGTTTATAAAGAACTTTTTTTTACTGAAAAAATTTTACCGTGTGTTTTTTCTTAACCATATAAAAAGTAGGAATAAAATGACGAAACGTTCTGGACTTTTTTTTTAGAATATTTTTTTGTAAAAAATAAATTTTTTTACAGATTCCATGAAACGAATATTTTATACCCTTTATACCCGATATACTATAAATTTTCGCTTCCCCGGCATTTTTTTACTTTCCTGCCAGCCGGCGGGGCTAAACATATGCCTGCTGGCAGAGCCACACAAAACGGAAATTTAAAGTGGAAACTGTATACGTAAATAAAAAAATTCTGGCTCTCATTTAAATTATACGTGGCTTCAGAAGCAGAGGCTTTTCATGCTGCGAAAAATTCAGTAAAACTCATTTTATAGCATACGTCAAAAATAAACATTATTTTATACCTTAAACTGTAAAAATCCATGATTACTTTCATTCATCCGCATTATCTGATCTGGCTTTTACTGGCGATTCCTCTGATTATTTTTTATTTGTGGAGAATTCGAATAAAACATTATGAAGTGGCCACCGGCGCCATGTGGCAGCACGCTTTACCTCTGATTCACCCGCGCCGTGCATGGCAGATCTGGAGATGGCCAGTTTCTCTAATTATCCAGTTATCCATCCTTTTCGTACTGGTTTTAGCTCTAGCAGAACCCTGCTGGCGGCGACCACAGCGTGTGGCAGTCGTCTTGGACATGACCTCCAGTATGGGAGTTCAGGCAGATAATCAGAACACACGCCTGGATCTCGCGCTGGAAAAAATAAAAAATCTTGTAAAAAACCTCGGATATAATGAATCGATTTCCCTTATCGCCGTCTCGGACAAAATCCAAATTTTGAGTCGAATGACGAATAATCGAGAAGAAATCTTAAAAATTGTCGAAAATCGGGAAGCCTTACCTTCCGTAGGCGGAGATGCTTCTGTCGCGGAAGCAGTACGAATGGCGCGATCTGTCGTTACCGCCACGACTGCAGGAAAATATGATCCTAAAACTCAAAATGTGGTTCTGATTAGTGACGGATGTTTTGCAGACGCTTCAGAAGTTTTGGCGCAAAAAGAAGTTCGCTGGATCTCGGTCGGAAAATCTTTCGCAAATGTCGAAATTCAGAATCTCGCGGTAATACGCCGAAATTTTGCCATTCCTCAAAATTTTGAAACTCTCGTAACCCTACAAAATCACTCTCCCCGACCTATTCTCGGCACCCTGCGTCTGGAAATGGATGGCACGTCATTTCATGAGCAAAAAGTATCTTTACCTCAAAATTCCGAAAATGACGGATTTCTGACCACGATCATTCCTGCCACCTCGGCAGACAGAAAAAAAATTGATGCCTTTTTTATTCCTGATAAAAATGAAGACGACTTCCTTCAGGATGATAATCACCTCAGCGCAGAACTTTTGGAAGCATGTGCGTATCAGGTCACGATTTTCACTCCTTCAGAGCAAAATTCACTCCTGGAAAGAGCTTTATCCTATTTTTCTCATATCACCATAAAATCCATTTCTGTCACGGAGGAAACCCCATTTAAAGAAGAAAAGGCAGAAACCATCTTTATTAACAAAAATGGAGTAAAGACGATTCCCATTTATATTTATGATCGTGTTTTACCAGAAAATTTTGACCAGGAAATTTCAGGAAAAATTCCCTCTATTCTTTTTGCACCAGAGCGTTCCACAAAATTCTGGACACGCTCAGATTCACCTCAAGATTTTGTTCTCATGCCGTGGATGGAAGGTGAAAAATATCATTTTAGCACCGCAGGAATCGGTTTCGTGGACACCCATTTATTAACACTCACCCCCTCCCTCAAGAATTTTGCTGAAACCTGGCTCGTTTCCCAAAGTAAGCTGCTTCAGCAGGCTGGAAATGAAGAAGAAAATCTTGCTAAAGGCGCAAAATCAGTTTCTACTACCGATCTGGCCTGGGGAATTCATTTTACAAAAAACCAGGAAAATCTTCATCAAACTTCGAATATTTCTTTTCGGCAGGCACCTTTTGTACTTATAAGCTGTGATATTTCGAAAAGCGACTGGCCGTTATCTGATGATTTTCCTTACTTTCTTCTGTACTGTCTGGACTGGCTCGCGGGAACAGAAAGTTCTGAATTCCGCTTATCCCACGGAATAAACGCTGCATGGCAGACTTCACAGACGATTCACGACAGTAACCTAAATATTCCACAAAACACGAACGATGAATTTACTTTACCCGCAGAGGACATCATTCCCATGTGGAGTGTCCTGACGGTACTTCTTCTTGCTGGTTTAATCGTCGAGTGGTGCTTTTACCAGCGCAGATGGCTCGAATAAACACACCTTTCCACCTGTTTCATATTCGGAAAATATTTCCTCATTTACCCATTTAAGAATAAAGGAAATTTACATATGAATACTCTATCAAATTTCCGTCTCTCAGGCACATCCTTTCTGATCATGTCTGAAACAGACCATAAATGGGAAATTTTTTGTTAAGCCGAGATATATACCTGGTTCCACTTAAATTTCCGTTTAGAGGGGCTCTGAATGCCAGGTATTTTCAGCGAAACAAAATGCCAGAAAAGCGAAATTTTATAGTGTGTCTGGTATAATATGACTGGCTTCATTTCATATTTTAGTTTTGTAAAACCACAAAAGCTAATATTTTTTAAGAATATCATATCAGAAAAATGAAAATTTACCGTGCATCAAAATATGTATTATACTGCCTCTATTTAAATTCCCTTTATGTACAGCTCTGAACGCAGGTATTTTCCGTGAAGCAAAAATGCCGGCCTGTCGGCGGGCAGGAGAAATAAAATTTATAGTGCATCGGGCATAAAATGCCGGAGAAACTAAAAATTATTGTATATCAGGTGTCAAAACGTTTTTCGTGAAATATTCAGAGGTTCACAGACAATAAAATCAAAAAATTATTCATATATACTCTGTTTCTACTTTTAAATTTCTGTTTAATACTGGTTCCACTTTAAATTTCCGTTTAGAGAGGCTCTGAATGCCAGATATTTTCAGCGAAGCAAAATGCCGGAAAAGCAGAAATTTATCGGATATCGGGTAATATGGTTCTGGAAGCCAGTATTTTCAGAGAAGAAAAATACCTGAAAATCTGAAAATTTTAGTTCATCCACACAAAATTCCATCCTTCTCTCTTTTTTCTTTCATGCACACCCTTCTGTGCTTCACAATAATTATGAATTTTATATTCATTCCATTTATCCATTCCATAAAAACATTTTCAGTACAATTTATTTCTCTATTTTTTTCTAGAAATAAGATAAAAAACAGCTAAAAAAGCCTATAACCTCTTGAAATTCCGACCAAAGGACGATATATTTAAAAAATCTCTCTTTTTAAATTCAAGATTTCTGTTTTATTATTCCAAATTTTCACTCCACTTTTATGAGGAACTGACGTGTATAAGCTCTCCGAATTAAAAAGGATGACGATCCAACAATTAACCCCCCTGGCCAAAAATTATGGGATAAAACGGTTACACAGTTTATGTAAAGAAGATTTAATTGAAATCCTGTATCATCGGATGCTTCGCGCAGAATTTGGTGCTCATGAAAAAACAGATCCTTTTATTGCACTGACTGCCGCGGACGATCTGAAAAAAGCACAGCATGAAGTGACCGAAGATTCCAACAAAACGCAGAATCACATTTCTCAAAACGAGGATCCGTGCACAGAAAATTCCGCATCTTCAGACGAAAAGATAACAGATACGAATATTTCTCCCGAGCCACCACAGCGCAGAACCAGAAGTCGGGTTAATTCCACAAAATTTCCTTTTGCGGCGACTTCTCCTTCTGAAAAAACGGGAGCCGCTATAAAAAAAGGTCGGCTGGAGGATCTCAGTGCCCGATTATCACAGGTTCATGATTTAGCATACTTTCCTGATTCGGTCTCAAACGACATTCAGGAAGAATCGCTTCAGGTAAACGTCGTGGATTCATACTGGCTGCATGTCATCTGGTGTTTACGCCGAATTACCATCGAGCGTGCACGAATCGCACTGGGGCATCTCTGGTACGACTCAAAACCCGTTTTAGCGGTTACGCTTTTAAGTGAAACAGAATCAGGAAGTGTACGACAGACGTTACAAAAATATATCGACATTCATGGCGGCATAAACCACTGGTATATTAATGTTACGGATCCACCTGGGGTATATCAGGTCGAAATCGGGTATCTCGCTCCAGGCCGTTTTTACTCCATGCTAAAAGGAAATATCGTCAAAACATCTCATGTTCGGTCTGCATTACGATATGAACAAAAAATAGAAGACGATCTTTTTTTACATCCTCTGAAACCTGCTGCAGCTCCGAAATGGTCTCCTTCTGACCGAAATATGTATGTTCACTGGCAGAAAAAAAATGCGAATGCTGGTTCACGAAACGGAAAAAACTCATCCAAAAATCCGCGCCGTGTGGACGATAATCACCTTTTTCAGATCGAAACGGAAATGATCGTTTATGGAATGACTTCACCAGAAAGCCAGGTAACAGTAGACCAAGAATGGGTGGCCGTTCAGCCGGACGGTACCTTTATGCTGCGTTTTGATTTACCTGAACAGGGACGTCAGATGCTGACGATCGACTCGACGAATCGTGAAGAGAGCAAAAAAATCATCTTAACCCTGGAGCGAATAACAAAATTCATGGAACCAAAAGTTTTAGATGACGGTATGCTGGACTAAACTTTTTTCGTCTGGCTTCCCTTTTAACCCGATACACTATAAAAGTCCGCGTCTTCGGAATTTTTATGCGCTGAAAATGTCTCTGCTTTCAGAACAAAAAAAACGGAAAAAGTTAATGTGGAAACAGTATTATATTTCCGGAAAATACGGATGCTTTCCTCCTTATACGTTATCCCTCTGACACGTTATAAATTTTCGTTTTTTCACATTTATACCCGATACACTATAAAATTCCGCGTCTTCGGAATTTTTATGCGCTGAAAATGTCTCTGCTTTCAGAACAAAAA
>JAUNBR010000013.1:0-24124 GCA_030527015.1 Planctomycetia bacterium | reverse complement strand
AAACGGAAATTTAAACGAGAACCAGGTATATATTTCGCTAAAAATATTTAAATACATGACCACACAAAACGAAATTTAAATCAGAACCAGCATCAATTTTCGCCTCTCTCGCATTTTTGCTGCGCATAAAACCCAGTTTTCATGCACCATACGAAACAAAATGAATGTGGAAGTTCAGTTTTCCAGCTGTCTGAAAAGGGATTACCATATATACAGGCAGCCATAATTTTTTCGTTCAGATCAGGAGATTCTCAGACATTTTTTCACACCGCGAAGGATGAGCAACAAAATTCCCATACACACCAGACATACGGCTCCGAACAAAAATAAGGTGGAACCCAGATTAAATATCGGTAAAGTTTTCTCCCAGATCGTCTGCCAAAAAATCATGGTAATGACCGCCGCCAGACAGAGGAATGGACCATATGGAATTTCCGTATCTCCCCGAATGATTACAAGTAATATTCCCAAAAATAGGCCGACAAAAGGCGCGATAAAGAAAAGCACCACGCACGGCTGCCAGCCAAGAAAGGCACCGAGCATCGCCATTAATACCACATCTCCAAAACCCATGGCCTCACGCCCCATGGCCACGGAACTTATAAATCGCACGCACCACATCATACCACCGGAAAGCGCCATTCCCACCAGAGCCGTCCACAGCCAAAACCACTGAAATGGCATCAGGTACCAGATAATCATAATGAACACGGTGCCCAAATTACCCAAAAACAGCAAAAAATGTGTCGAGCGTTCTCGCTGAAGCCGCGCACAAAAAATCTTCCACGCCATACTTAGGCCGTGATTCATTCTCCACTGTCTCGGCATCAGACCAAAACACCATAACCACCAGCAGAGTAATCCGGTTACGAGACCCCATAAACCCGCAGTATCTCCCTCTCCACGGATCACATCCTCTGGCGGGAAATCTGGCGCGGTGGGCGTTAACGGAAATAAAAGAGGACGCTCACTTTCACTCGTATTCCAAAATATTTCCGGAAAATACAGCATAAAAGATACCGGCTGAATCAGTACTTGCTCTGAATTAAAAGATTCCGAAAAAACTGAAGCCGGCTTCTCCACTGAAAAACTCACGGGGAAAAGTGCCGCCACGAAAAGTGCAAAAAGTGTAGCGGGCAGCGTAATCGCATCCGGAATCATCTTTTCGTCCAGATCAATTAATGACGCGGCCAGCAGCAGAACAATTAATAAAGACTGAAATAAAAAACGGCCGTGTAAGGTTAACATTTCTCCATATGTAAACGTAAAATGTTCCGGTGCCAGAGCTTCCACACGCAAAACATGAAATCCATAAAACCAGACGATAAAAACGCCCATAAATAACTCGAGAAAAACAGACCGCAAAAATGCTCGACTAAAGAGAAATGAACGGTCATGAGAAACAAAAAAAACACCGATAAGCGGCAAAAAGTGAATCCACTTTTCCCGATATGATTTCTGAAAAAATGCCAGTTTTTCTGCAATTATATTCGCACTGGCACCCAAAAATAATCCCAATAAAAACAGACAGAAGGTAAGCACGGGATTTTCTGAAAACATGAAATTTTCCTATAAACTTTTGAAGTGTGAGTCTCGTTTCCTCTGATACGAATTCCACCGTAAATTTTCATTTTGCACAGGAACGAAAAGCCTAATATTTTTTAACCCGGCCTGCGGGCAGAGACATAAAATACTGGGAAAAGTGAAAATATATACTCTGGTTTTACTTTAAATTTCTGTTTTGCACGGCTCTAAAACCGACATTTTCAGCGGAACAAAATGCCGGCCAGCCTGTCGGCAGACAGGGGAAGTGGAAATATATCGTGCATCAGGGATAAACAGCCGGAGAAACAGATTTTTTTAGTGTATCAGATATACATAATGCGTCAGATAAAATTTCATCTTTTCAGTCACTCAGTCAGCACACGTCCTGAATCAAAAAATAATGAAAAACAGAAATTTTAAATTTATCAGATGTCATGCCCGGAAAAGGCATGCCTGATCTCAGCTTTAAATTTCCGTTTTGCACGGCCATTATACCTGATGCATTTATAAAATTCCGCTTCTTCGGCATTTTGCTTCGCTGAAAAAACCTGCTTTCAGAACCACACAAAACGGAAATTAAAACGAAAACCAGTATAAATACCGCATTTTTAGCGAGCAAAATACAGAAAAAAAGAAAATTTTATAGTACGTCTGGAAAATAATTTTTCTGTAAAGGAAAAACTATTTTTGAAAATACATATGGGATATTTCTAAAAAAATCTGTTCTATTAATTCTTGCGGGGAAAAATTTTCTGTCTCGACAGTAAGTGTGGCCAAACTGCGATAAAACGGTTCCCGGACAGCCATTAATTGCCGAATTTCATCCAACCCTCCCTGTGAAGTTAAATTCGGCCGTGTCTGACTATTATTTACATCTGCAGCCATACGACGAAAAATGGTTTCCGCAGAAGCCGTCAGCCAAATTACAGGCCCCGCCGCCTGTAAATTTTTTCTCGTCACCTCTCGCATCACGGCACCTCCCCCCGTGGCCAAAATAATCCCATCTTGACCACAAATTTCCCCAATAATTTTTTCCTCCATATCACGAAAATAAAGTTCCCCGTCCTCAGCAAAAATACTCGCGATACTTTTTCCTGCCAGACGCTCAATTTCCGCATCCGAATCTATAAAACGATAATCCAGGCGCTGTGCTAATTCTCGTCCGAGAGTCGTTTTCCCTGTGGCACGATACCCTATAAATGAAATCATCATTCCCCTTCCATGACTTTATAACTTTATGTACCCGGTACACGATAAAATTCCGCGTCTCCGGCATTTTGCTTCGCTGAAAATGCATGCTTTCAGAGCCGCACAAAATGAAAATTTAATGTGGCACCAGTAAACTTCCGCTTCCCTGGTAATTTTTGCTTCCCTAAAAACGCCTGCTTCAGAACCGCATAAAACGGTAATTTAAAGGAGAATCAGTATAAATAACACCAGAACAAAATAGGACGGATCTAAAATTTAAAGTAAACTTCGTATCATAAACTCACCGGCTGCCACGCACAACAAAATTTTAAGTATCCTAAAATTTATTTGTGCCCAACACAAAATCCTTTTCATATATTTTCAGGAAGAGTAAATAATAAAATTTGATGTTCTGACGTACCTGCCGCGATATATGCAGGCCGTCCCTGTGCATCTTCCTCTGGACTCATGGTCAGTGCAAGAATGGGGGCATTCGCGATAAACTGAGCCACCTTTTTTCCTGTTTCTACTTCCCATAAAACCGCACTGTCTTGAGTCATATTCGTCAAAACATATTTTCCTGAAGAACTAATCGCCACATTTTTAACAGCAGTTTGTGTGTCTATCTGCCGAAGAATCGTGCCTTTCTCTGTGTCCCATATAATTACACTATTATCCAAAGAACCCGATATTAGCTTTTTTCCATCCGAACTATAACATAAAGAAAGCACCGGGCCATTATGACCTTCCAGACGATAAATTAATTTATCCGTATTAAGATTAGAAAGCATGACGATTCGGTCCATTCCACCTGTGGCAAAAGAAACGTTCGTCGGATCCAGTGCGACTGCGGTCACGGACCCTTTATGCAGCATCACACGCGTATACTGCGTCCCATTACTGGGATTCCACAAAATCGCCGACTCATCATCTGAACCTGTTAAAACATAAGCACCATTCGCACTGACGGCAACTGACCGCACTATTTTTTTATGCCCCTCTGCAGGCACCATTTCCTCTAAATCAAAAATACTTATCGTTTCTTCCGCTGGTAACATCTCCATACCGGAATTCAGTGAAGGATCCACCTTCCGCTGAACCTTATCACCAAAACGAATTTCTGGAACCGGTGGAACGGTTTCTATATCCCATCTAAAAGCATACATATCCTCCGAACAAGTCACGACAAGATATTTTTTCAGTGGATGCTGTCCTTCATCAGAATTAGGCGGAATGATCGCATCCGCAAGAATCGCCAATTCTTGTTCCGGGGAAAATTCAGATTCGCGCAACGATAAATTTTGAGTCGAAATCATCCCTAAAGCCACCGAAGTAATCGGTAATCGGTGTCCACGCATCTGACGCAAAATTATCTCTTTCTCCACATCCCATAAGATGGCCATTTTTTCATTATACCCGGAAAGAATATACTTTCCATCTGGACTAAACGCCAGAGAATTAATTATACCTTCATGCCCTTCCAGACATTTTGTGATCTTTCCCTGGGGAGTTAAAATATCATGCGTAATCGGCCTGACATAAACGAAAAAAAATATACAGACAATAAACAGCGAAACAAAAGCTAATACCGTAAACAGAATGGTTAAATATATCTTAAACAATTTCCGCTTACGCTCCGCCTTTTGTCGCGCGGAACGAGATTTCGTATCCTGAGCACGTAACCAGTTCTGGGGTTTTTCATTCGGATCTCGTTCAGGAATCACTAATTTTTCAGGTACGATCGGTTTCGGACGTGTTTTTTTTATAGGTATGTCGTTTTCCATTTTTTTATCTTCTAAACTATGAATCAAAAGAAATCTTCGCTATTAAGAATTTATCTTTCATAAAAAAACCAGCATTTCATTAAATTTTATTTTTGTGCAGGTATAAAACCTGGTATTTTATGCCTGACACACTATAATTTTTGCTTCCCTGGCATTTTGCTTCACAAAAATGACAGCCTTCAGAGCCGCACAAAACGAAAATTTAATGTGAAATCAGTGCAAGTATATACAGATATAAAAATATTCTCTCTCTTCATCCCGTATATCGGCATACGGACATAAAATGTTCATGTTTTTCAGATTTTATGTCCGGTACACTACAAAATTTCACTTCCCCGGCATTTTACTTCTCTGAAAACACCTGTTCCTGAGACTCACAAAACGGAAATTTAAAGGAAAACCAGCATAAACTGTATTATCGAACATTCCCCGTAATCTTTTCTGTAACAGGAGGCCGTAAATTTCTGATCATCACACCATCTTTCTCAAAAACATCACGTATATGTTCATGGCAGGTAAATACAAAAATTTGCACAGGAATATTAACTTCTGCAGCCAGAGAGGTAAAATGCTCTTTTTGAGAAAACTGACATAAAACATCCGCCGCGGCCTGAACACGTTTTTGATCAAAATTCACTAAAATATCATCAAAAATCACCGGTAACTGAATATTTTTTCGGCGATACCCCTCTATCAGAGCCAGACGAAGTGCTAAAAATAGTAATTCTCGAGTTCCCGAGGAAAGCTGCTGGACCGTAAAAACCGTTTTATCCTCACAGTCCACCAATAAAATATCTTCATCAAGAGGTGTCCACACACGCAGATACTTTCCTTTCGTCATCTGACGAAAATACCGTGAGGCCACTCGCAGCGTCCGTGGCTGACGTTTCTGTTCATACGTCTTTTTCACCACTTCCATTAAGCGATATGTTAAAACAAGACTCCTCCACTGGCGAATTCCTTCCAAAATACGATTCTCCGTCATGACCAGCTCACTTCTTAATCTGACCAGCCTATCATCCATTTCCAGATGACGAATTTCGATTTCCAGAGAATCCATTTCTTTTTGTTTTTTTTGACACTCCGCTTCCACTACTGCCTGCCTCTGCTGCAAAATCTGGATACGCGAGGTAAGTTGTTGTGGCTCATACTTTTCATAAATTTCCCAAATCGCGGTTTCACTGGCATGAAAATTAATCATTTCATCCAAATTCTTTTGAATTTCTCGACGTTTCTGATACAAATTATTTAAATCTTCGGCCATCTGAATTCGAACTTCTAAATCTTTTTCGTCTTCCACCGAAAGATGGTAAAGCAAGAACTGTCGCTGGCCATTTAATTTCGTTAAATCCACACGATTTTTACGATAAAAATTTCGTATATTTCGAAAATCTTTTATCATCTCTTTTTTTTGTTCCTGAAGCCGCAGCTGCTGTGCTATTTTTTCACGAATCGCAGGAAATAAAGAAGACGTAAACTCAAATATTTTCGGGGAACTCTGCTGCTGAATAAACGGATCCACCTCCGGCATTTCAGATATTTTACTCACTGGCGGCAGTGTCCGCATGACCTCATCTCCCATTTCGTCCAACAGTTCAGAAACATTATCCGAAAAAAGGGAAAGCTCTGCAAAAATACGCTGTAAATCTTCCATGTCCCGTTCCAGACGGCGCCACATCTCCAAAAGTCGGTCCACATGACGAAGTAAATTTTTTATATCTTTCGTTTTCCATTTTTCAGGTAAAGATAATTTTATAAGAGCCTCACGCCGGCGTTCTTCTGCCAAAAAAAGATCTTTACGAAGTTTCTTTATCCGCTTTTTACTGTGCTCCGCTTCCAGACGTAATGCTTTTGCGCGAGAAGCAAGAAGAGATTTCTCTTCCGCAAGAGTAATCTCTTTTTGTAAAACATCCAGCGCCTTTCGTAATGCTTCCCGTTCCGATTCACAGCGTTTTATAATCACATCACTTTCCTGAAACGTGACCTCCTCTCTACATAAATCATTTTTTTCATATGTCATTCCAGATCCGGAATTCATTTCTTCCGAATCAGAAAAATTTTCCAGTTCAGGCCGTGCTGATTTTTCTTCCTCAGCAGGAGACTTTCGAGCCTCCATATCTGACAGGGCGGGCAGAAGTTTTGTTTCCTCGGATTCATTAAGCATATTTTGGTGAACCATTTCAGGAAAACACGCAGAAATGGCCTGTGTTTTTTGCCTGACCAGTTTTTTTTGCTGAGAAACCAGATCTTCCAGAGTCCTGTGAAATTTCCAGTCATGATGAATTTTAAAATAGAGGGCAGCTCCCCAAGAAGCGGTACCCAGTAAAAAAGGAAACATGTAAATTCCTGGCATCTGTGTACTCAGCCAGCCAAAAAGATAACACATGGAAAATAGCATTAACGTCAGGCCACCAATAAAAAATATCCCCACCGCTGTCAGTACAGGCCGAGAAAGAATCCTTTTTTTTCGTAAATTTTGTAAAGCTTCTTCCGTACTCAAAAAAGTTTGTTCCATCTGCTGCAGCTGAGAAAGCATTCTGTCACGGCGACGTAATTTTGAAGCATGAACACCTAATTTTTGTGCCAGCACATCCACCGCCGGTATTTCACCATGAACTGGTATCTCACCATGAAAAGGAACCACATCCGAATAAAGTTTTTCTTGTATGACATCAGATGCCGGATCCGGAGTTTCTCCAGACTCCGAAAGAACTTCCGAAAAAGATTCCTGTGACTTTCTTTCCAGCACCGTACCGTATTTCGGCACATCAGAAATTTCATGCATGAATATATTTTGTAAAATCTCAGAAGAAACTTCCTCTGAAGCCAGTAAACGCTGGCGTGCTTCCACCAAATATTCCTCGATTTTCCGCTGTGCTGTCTCTGACTGACTCATATATTCCTTATACTGCCGACGCTCATTATGCAGACGTTTTTGCACCGCGTGCACATCTCTTAATGGAATTCGTAACGAACGAAGTGTCCCCAGAGAATATAATTTTTTTATTTCGTTTTCTGCAGATAAAGAAACTTTCGGAAACGGAAGCCGCAGCCGACGATAATCGACTTTTAACTGCGTGTGTATTTCCGTCACCGATCGCTGAAGTGCGGAAACACGTGTTTTTAACGTTTCGATTCTTTCTTCACGTACTAAAATCGCTTCCATCCGTGGAATAAGCCCTAAAAGTTCTGGATATATTTTCAGGCTTTTAATCTTTCCTAAAAGTTTCTGTCCCTTTTCACGTAATCGCTGCGACAACTCATTTTTTTGAGTAATTTTCGTCTGTAATGTAATCAGTTTCTCGTGATATTTTTTCGTTTTTAAAAGCAGAGACTCCAAAGTTTCTTCTTCCGGAACAGATCTACGAGAAAAGGTTTCCGTTTCCTGCAGATCATGTGCCATTCCATAAGTGAATGACACACGAAGTCTGGAAAGATTCTCTCTCTGAAACACAACTATTTTCTCATCCAGCTCTGTCCTCTGCTGCCAGATCGGACGAATTTTTTCCGCAATTTTTAATAGCTGAACCTGATACAAAATCTGTTCCAGATGATGTTTTTGAGCCTGAATATCTTCCGTAAGCTCTTTTTTTCGGAACAGCATCTGAGGATAATTTTCATTCCGAGTAACACACGTCTCGATTTCTTTCTGAAGTAATTCACGTTTATAAATTTCTTGAAGAATTTTACCGTAATCACCACTCAGACCACTTAAAAAAGAAGAATAACCTGACACCGCCGATTCTTCCAGCCGTAAATCACTTATCCTGTCATCCGGTTTTAATAATAAAGAGGCATCTTTCTGTACCTGACGTAAAAGCCCGTGCAGGGAATGTCGCTGTAAACCCGTACTGAGCTGATACAGAAGAGCCGCAGCACGCGTGGAATCCAAAATGGTTAATTGCTGTAATTCTCGTAATCCGATCGCAAAAATACTAAAAAACAGACTGGAATCCACATCCTGATCTGTTAAAGAAAATGGCATTTCATCCAGCGTAATCTCATTTTCCTGCGCACTCTCCACACCTTCCAGTAAACTCCATTCACTCTCAAGAAAATCCTCACGCTCGGGCAGAAGCTCCCCAGAACGAACATCCCCCGACGAAATGTTATCTTTCCGCAATAAATTATTTCTCGTTAAATTTTCGCTGCCTCCATCCTCGTCTTTTTTTAAAACCTCATTCTGTTTTATGCTCTGAGCTAAAGGATTTCCTGATACAGAAAATTCTCCCTGAAGCAGTTTCAGTAAAACGCGCGAATCCAGACGCACCCCTCTCTGATCCGTAACCGTTAATCCATCATCAAAAAATCGTGTTACATATAAATTTTTCCAGCCGTTATATTCCACATCCTCTTTTTCATCAAAATGTAATTTATCATGCCGCACTATTTCCGACTCAGATTTTTCTTGCCGTACCGCATATCGAGAAATATGAAATATTCCTAAAGCTGTCTGAACGGTCAGCGTACCTCCGCATTCAGATGGATTTTGTCGGTCCAAATAATTCAGACTTTCCTCTGAAAAACCAAAAAGAATCGTCCGAATAAACTGCATAAGTGTCGTTTTCCCGATTTCATTCGGACCATAAAATACATTCACTCCTTCCGCCAGACGAGAAATCCGTAACTTCCGCCAGTGTCCGAAACGCGCAATTTCAATTGTTCGGATAATCATTATGTATTATCTCCTCCCCTGAAACCGTTTCCTTCCCTATTCACCGACTTCTTAACCTGTATCACTTCCTCCACTTTAGCACCATCATTTTCTGACATTTTCTCTTTTATCCGTGCTTCTGCCTTTACCGGGACTTTCTTTTCCCCCAGATCTGAATCTTCCTCTTTCTCTAAATACGTTCCCACTTCTTCACGGCCACGATTTTCTAAATTCACTGGCTCCCTCAGAGATTTCTGTTTTTGTGAAAGAAGCTGGCTCCCCAGGACTTCCGCCTGGCATAAAAGATCATCCATCATGACAGAAGATGTAATATCTGCTAAAATCCTTAATTCGTCCTCCTGCTGATTTTTCCCAAGAAAACTGCGCAGCTCCAGTGTATGAGGAATAAAACCTGCAGGAGAAATTCCTTCACTTTTCTTTTCATTAGAAACCACATTTTCCTGTATATGCATCTGGATAAGACGTAAAAAATCACCCAGTGCGGATTCTTTTTGCCTCCACTGCGCAGGAATTAAATGAAAATCTTGCGTTTCCACAGAAACATTCCAAAAAAACGGAGACGTATCAGAAAATTCCATATTCAGTTCTTTAAGAATTCTCTCTGTGATTTTCTCTTCTCCACAGATCAGAGAAAAATGATTTTCCAGATAAATCTTCCTTAAAAAATCCAGATGCACCGTCTCTCGGCTCTTTAAGTGCCAAAAGATCAGAGCACCCGCGCGTAATGATGCCCTTTTCTTCCATGCAGCCAGCTCTGCTTTCATCCACATCACCACATCCGCTAAAGACTGAACAGATACCGGTATATTTAGAGAAAATAATTTCCAGGTAACATCCTCTGTCGGGAGAAATCGGAGTACCGGAGCAGACTCATCTTCCATGTCCATTTCGACAAGAGAACAGCCTGCCTCGGACGTCTTTCCTGGTTTTATTCCTGATATATTTTGAAATTCCGGCTCATGCACATTTTGTATATTAGAAAATACAGATTCTGGTGCCACTTCATCCTGATTTTTCATCTCGAAAAAATACAGTTCCGAAAAAATAGCAGGTGAGTGAAACTGTGGACTTCCTGGAAAATGCATCATGGAATAAGATTTCGTATTTCCATTTTTTGATGGAAACAAAAGTGTATGACGTGTTTCATTCTCCTCTCCTCCATGTCTAAGTAACACCCAATAAAATGACGGATACTTTTCCAAAAGTAGCACTGGCACTTCTTTTTCACAGATGACAATTACCCTTTCTTCCGGTAAAAATTTATCCATGTACTGCACATTTTCCATCTCTTCATTAAAATAAAATAACGTCAGTCCATTTCGTTCAGAAAAAAGTATGTCTTCCTGAGACTTTTGACCATGCGGGTAAAATTTTGTCTGAAAAGTATTTTCTGTAGAAAGTAAATATACATTCTCTGGTAAATTAAAACCTAAAACCGATGAATCATTTTTTATAGGAAAAGGAAAAGTGCTCGACGAACTTTCTTCAGAAAGAACCCAGTATACCAAAATCCCTTCTTTTTCCAGACGACAAAACTGCTCTAATAAAAAATTTGCCTCCGCAGGACCTGCGTCATCCCATGAAAAAATATCTCCAGTTAACAGTACAAAATCCACATGTCTAGAAATCGCAGCTTCAAAAACACGCGTAGCCGCATTCTGACCCGCTCTTAATATTTTACTAAAAACAGAATCTGGTATTCTCGGAAACAGATTTCCCCTTACCGTTTCTCTTTTATTTATTTTCCATTTCTCGATTTCACTTTCCTTTCCATAAAAATTTTCACCAGTAATTTCGTACGAAACAGGTTTTAAGTTTTTTTCAGAAAAAAAAGTCAGAGGATATCCTAAACGAAAATCGGAAGCATGAATAAAACTGATCTTTTCAGCCATGATACTCCAAAAAAGCGAATTAAATTTTACAAAAACAACATATTTTATCTAATCATAATATATTTTAGCAGAAACCTGAAAAAATACTACTGTTTTAATGAAAAATTATTTACAGAAAAATTCACCTAATAAAATTTTTTAATATGCTCTTTCATCTGTAAATTTCTTTTGGTACACATATAAAAGTTTCCGGTATTTTCAGCAAAAAGCATCTGATTCTCCATTAAATTTCCGTTTTGCACGGCTCTGAAAGCAGGTATTTTCAGTGAAGCAAAATGCCGAAGAAGCGGAATTTTATCGTGCATCGGGTATAAAATGCAGTGAATGCCGGATATTTACCGTGTTCAGATAAAAAATATTTTATCTATTTTTCATTTTAAATTTCACACATTATTTATTGGCCGAACATTTAGGTAAAACAAAACACAGCTAAAAAACAAAAAATATCAAAATACCTTTATTAATTTTAGCGTGAGAAACCATAAAACAGACATTTTTGTACAGAGAAATACGTCTTTAAAAAAGAAAATTTTATATAAGATAATCTAAAAAATTTTAAGAAAAAAGATTTTTTAATATTATACTGGTTCCAATTTAAAATTTCGTTTTGTGCGGCTCTAAAAGCAGGCTTTTCAGCGAAGCAAAAAAGCCGGTGAAGCTAAATTTTATAATGTATCGGGTATAAATAATGATAATTTATATATCAGAAACGAAATACTTTATATTTCAGCCAAAGAAAAAAGGCCTTACATAAGCAAAAAAACAAGAATTAAACCTGAATTCCGGAAATATGAATTTTATCCGAATTAAAAAAGAAACTTCAGATTTAAAAAGAAATTTCAGAATCAGAAGAATCATGTACACTTTTTTCTTGTACGACAGAAACATCTGGGACTATAACTTCTTCTCGGATTACTGGCATGGAGCGAGGAGCGTCGACTCCGATTCGTACAGTTCCCTGCGCGACACGTACTACAGTAATCGTTATGTTATCCCCGATTAAAATCTTTTCACCGACTTTTCGCGAGAGCACTAACATCTGATTTACTCAACTTTTCTTCCTGAAAATGATCATCCTATATTTGCACAAATAAGTATATATCTTTATCATACAAATAACTTATATATGTAAATAAGTATATGACTAAATAATAATAGCATATCTTATTATGATTTTACTCTATTCTTTATAAATGTCAAGCAATTTTTTAGTTTTTTTGAGAAAATAGGAAAATTTTAACAAAATAGATAATTTGTCAGGCAAAAAATTAAATAAATTACTAAAAAAAGAAATAATTTAAAATAAATTTTTTCCAAAATATCATATAAAATTATACATAAATCTTTTTTAGATTCCAGAAATTCATATCACAAAAAAGAAATTACAAAAGTACGAAAATCTCATAATAAAACTTTACTGTAATAATTATCTAAAAAATATAAAATAAATAAACATTACATATTTAACCTTCTGTATTATAAACTTTCTTTTTATTTATAATTACAAAAAGTTTCCAGAAATTTCTGTTCCACAAAAACTGCACGATGTACCATTCATACCGTTATAAGAAATTTTGAATCTGTCTCTCTGAAGAATCACCTGTTTACATGATGGACAGATGGTGGCCTCATAACTCGGTTCCATTACATTTCCAAGATATACGTAACGAATTCCAGATTCTTGCGCGATCTGGTATGCCATTTTTAGTGTGGAAAGAGGAGTAGGACAGCGGTCCACCAGTCGATAACTGGGACGAAAAGCTGAAAAATGAAGGGGCACATTTTCCCCCAGATGTTTTACCATCCAGTCACACAGAGCCATAATATCTCCAGCAGAATCATTCGCTCCAGGAATTATAAGATTCGTAACCTCCAGCCAGACTGACGTTTCTTGTGCCAGCCATTTCAGATTTTCCAGCACAGGTTTAAGATGAGCATGACAGTATTTGTGATAAAATTCCTCTGTAAAACCTTTCAGGTCTAGATTTACCGCATCCATTACAGTCCAAAAATTACGTGCTTCCGGGGCGATATAACCTGCAGATACTGCGATATTTTTTATTCCGTATTCTTTACATTCTTTTGCCGTATCTTTTGCGTATTCCGCCCAAATTATCGGTTCATTATAAGTATAAGCCACACTCCGACAGCCGTGGTGTTTCGCGGCAGCAGCAATTTCTGCTGGAGAAGCATAATAACGTAAAGCAGATTCATCTCGGCAGCGAGAAATGGTCCAGTTTTGGCAGAATATGCATTCCAGATTACAGCCGACCGTTCCAAAAGATAATACTTTTGAGCCAGGGTAAAAATGGTAAAGTGGCTTTTTTTCTACAGGATCTATCGACATTCCCGTACATTTTCCGTAACATATGCTTTCTATTTTCCCATGAATATTTTTACGCCCAAAACAAAATCCATGCTGGTTTTCTTGTAACTTACACGCCCGAGGACAGAGAGTACATGTTACCCCCTGCGTATCATGAGAGAAATTTTCTCCAGAATTCGAAGTATCACCATTCATTATTTTTTATCCTAATTTAAACGGGAAATTTTTTGTTTTATTAGACATTATATCCCATTTTAAAAATTCTTACAAGAATATTAGGTTTTTCTCGAAGAAGAGTCCCCCGTTTATTGACTTCCAGACAGTTTTAGATAAAATTAAAAATGGTATTTATACTGGTTCCAATTTAAGATTTCGTTTTGTGCGGCTCTAAAAGCAGGCTTTTTCAGCGAAGCAAAAAAGCCGGTGAAGCTGAATTTTATATTGTATCGGGTATATTAAATTTTGCACCGTGATTTCTTTCGATAAGAATTTTATAGAGAGCTTATACTCATTACTATTTTGGATTTCCGCTTTTAAAACCACCGTCGGAACTAGACACCACGGTTCCTGCGTTCTCGTGAAAACGGAAATTTAAACGAAAACCGGTATATATAAAAATTTTTTGAAAAATGTTTTTTTGTAATATTTAATCTGATTCCATTTTTTCATCTTTTACCAGTATTTTAGAACAAGAATACTGAAAAAGAAAAATTGTCGAAAATCGGATAAAACTCCCGAGGGTACTTCATGCACTGGACACCAGAAACAGAAATGATTATTCAGAGAAATGAACCGCTTTCCATGTACACATGGTTTCAGCTTGGCGGAGCGGCCGAATATTTTTCTGAACCACATTCACAAGAACATTTAGTAAAACTCGTTACAGAATGTTACCAGAACGATCTTCCTTTACACATTTTAGGAAGCGGCTCAAATATTCTTGTCCGCGACGAAGGAGTATCGGGTCTGGTAATTCGTATCTCTGAAAATTTGGCAGAAAACGTGGAAATATCAGGAAATCGAGTCATCTGTAGTGGAGGAATCTCCTTACGGCGCCTTATTTCCACTGTAGTTCGTGCGGGTCTGGCGGGAATAGAAGAATTGGTCGGACTGCCAGGTACTGTCGGTGGTGCCCTGCGTGAAAATGCTGGCACGGACAGCGTTTCGATCGGCCAGTTCGTCCAAAAAGTAACGCTCCTTACACCAGACGGTTCTTTTGTTACAGCAGAAGCACCCCACTTTTCTTTCGGATACCAGCAGAACAGTCTTGACGACGGAATTATTCTGCAGGCAGAATTCGAATTTCACCACGAAGATCCGCAAGAATTAGCGACACATATGCAAAAACTGTGGATTATGCGTAAATCAGCACAGCCCATGGGACATCAGTGTGCGGGACGAATTTTTAAGGATCCTGCAAATTATGGCATGAAAGCGGGAGAATTAATCGAAATGGCAGGTCTGAAAAGAACACGTATCGGAGGTGCGGTGGTCAGTGATCGGCATGCGAACTTCATCATTTCAGAACCAGAATGTACCAGCAGTGATGTTTTACGTTTAATTGACTTTTTGAGGGAGCAGGTTTATAATCGTTTTAATATTAATCTGGAGCTGGAACTGAAAATCTGGTAAACGGAAATAATAGGACTCAAAACTTTTCAGACACTTTCTCAAAATTTATTTACATAAGCCTGGCGAATAAACTGGCATTACGGACAGAAAAACGTTATGTATACGGTTTCGCCTTTAAATTTCCGTCTTATGCGGCTCTGAAAGCAGAGCAGCATTTTTTCGAAACTATACTGGTTCCAATTTAAAATTTTATTTTGTGCGGCTCTAAAAGCAGGCTTTTTCAGCGAAGCAAAAAAGCCGGGGAAGCTAAATTTTATAATGTATCGGGTATAAATGCCGGAGAAGCGGAATTTTATAATGCATCAGGATATAAAACGACACACATGGATTCAAAAATCACAAAAACTATAAATGTATCAGGTCATATACCCGTTCCATTTTAAATTTTATGCAGAACACGAAAACTGGCGTTTTTCAAAAAAATAAAAATGTGGAAAATACTAATTTTATTGTGTATCAGGTACAAAATAACGCTAAATATAAATGAATAAACACGCAGGTAATCGAACTATTAAGAATGAAATCGTCGCAAGAACCTGAAAAAGAAAAAACGCAGATTCCAGAAAAGGACGAGTCGGATTTTTCACCTTTATTATCTGCGGATGAAGTTTCGCGAACTATAATTGCGGAATTTATTCCTGGGAGAGGATATCTTGCAACTTTTGCTGCCTTAATTATCATTTTCATGACGTTCTCCTTCTTTCTTTATAATTTTTCCGAAAAACAGATCCTTTCCTCCGATAAGTATATTTTGTCTGAAAGAATCTCTGATGAAGAGGGAAATTTACTGGGGTTTAAGCTGGATAAAATTCACTTAAAATATGAAACACCCGACGGATTAAGTACAGAACTTCCTGCCTGGTTAACATGTGATATTCGGGCATATGTTTTAAACACAGTCGAGCAGTTTTATTCTCAGAATAAACAGACACCACCGGAAAAATACTCTATTCTTGAGTCGCGATTAGTGGATGACTTCCATAAAGCTCTGAAAATGCATCCGTGGGTAAGAAGAGTGATCCATATTCAAAAATTTTATCCTGCCCGGATGGAAATCGTCGTGGAATATCGAAAACCGGTGGTCATGGCCGAAATATATGATCCTCAAACAAAAACCATTTCCGGTGCTCTTCCTCTGGATCCGGACGCACGCTTTTTGCCTGCCTGTGATATTCCACAGGAATATCAGGTATCTCTTCCCATTTTAAAAGGCTGTAACTCTCCTCCGATTTCCACTCGTCCTGGAGCATTTTGGGATGATCCGAAAGTGATGGCCGCCGCGAAACTTGTAGCAGAATTTGGCGAAAATTGGAAAGCACTAAATCTTCATGCCATCCATCCGACCACGGTAATGAATTCAGCAGAATTACGCAGTGAAATCCATTATATTTTGGAAACGAAAAACGGTTCACGTATCGATTTTGGCTGTGAAGAAACTTCCCGAAGGACACAAGAAAAAATCCAGCAGCTTTTGAATCACCAAAAACGCCACGGTATTTTGGAAGTACCTCAGGGGTATAAATTCGAATTTCAAAATATTCCAGTCCAACTTTAAATTTTCATTTTACACTGCCATAAACGCAGATATTTTATGCTTCGTGAAATATATGAAAGATGGAAATTTATAGCGGATCAGGAATAACATTTATATACATTCTGTAAAAATCTCAGAAAGGAATTTAACATGACAGCATTTCCCGAAATTTCAAAAATTCATTATGAAGGTCCTGACTCAAAAAATCCACTCGCGTTTCGATTTTATAATCCCGAAGAAATAATAGAGGGAAAGAGCATGGCGGAACATTTAAAGTTTAGCTGCGCTTTTTGGCACACCATCTGCGCAGACGGGTCAGATCCTTTCGGTCTGGGCACCATGTTTCGTCCGTGGGACATGGAAAAAATCGGCATGGAGAAAGCCATAAATCGGGTAAACGTTTTTTTTGAATTCTGCGAAAAACTACAGATCCCTTATTACTGTTTCCATGACCGGGACATCGCGCCGGAAGGAGAAACTTTGGCTGAATTTCAGGCGAATCTGGATGAAGTAACAAAAGTTTTTAAGGAACAGCAGCAGAGAACTGGCATTAAATTACTCTGGGGAACCGCGAATATGTTTTCGAATCCCCGATATATGCATGGTGCCGCCACTTCATGTCATGCGGACAGTTTCGCTTTCGCGGCCGCACAGGTTAAAAAGGCTCTGGAAATCACAAAAGAACTCGGTGGTACAGGATACACATTCTGGGGAGGACGTGAAGGGTACCAGTGTTTGTGGAATACCGACATGAAACGCGAAATCGATCATCTCGCCGCTTTCATGCACATGGCAGTCGATTACGCGAAGGAAATCGGCTTTACTGGTCAGTTTTATTTTGAACCGAAACCGAAAGAACCGACGAAACATCAGTATGATTTTGACTGTGCGGCATGCATTAATTTTCTGCGTGCATACGGTCTTCAGGATCATGTAAAAATGAATATCGAAACAAATCACGCGACACTCGCGGGCCACACGGTGGAGCACGAACTGGATTATGCCGGAATGCAGGGAATGCTCGGTTCTGTAGACGCGAACACCGGGGATCTGCTTTTAGGATGGGACACGGATCAGTTTCCCACAGACATTTATCTTACCACAAAAATGATGTTATACATTTTGAAACACGGTGGTTTTACCACAGGTGGACTAAATTTTGATGCGAAAGTACGGCGCGAAAGTTTTGAACCGAACGACCTGTTTTATGCACATATCGGTGGAATGGATGCTTTCGCGAAAGGCCTGAAAATAGCCGCCGCGATTCGAAAATCAGGAGAATGGGAACAGATGATCGCTCAGCGTTACCACTCCTGGGATTCAGGAATCGGCGCAGAAATAGAAGCGGGAAAACATAACCTAAAAACTCTCGCGAATTACGCTCTGGAAAAAGGAAATATCGCTCCCCTGTCCAGCGGTCACCAAGAATTATTCGAAAATGTCATTAACCGATATATGTTCACTGACTAAGTTTTATCAGGAACAGACACATATACTGCGTCTACTATAAATTTTCATTTTGTACACCTCTAAAAGCAGGAATTTTCAGTAAAAAGCAAAAATGCAGGAGAAGTGAAAATTTATCGTGTATCGAAAATATACTGACACTCCTTAAATTTCCGATCTGTGCGGCTCTTTAAGCAGTATTTTTAGAGAGCAAAAAATACCTGGAAAACGGAAATTTACGTATATCGGGTATAAAACAGCAGACCGGGTCACACCTTCTGGCAAAAATTATCTCGGGTATAAAATCCTCTCACCTTTTCCGAAAGACGGGGGTTTCGTTTTCACGCCGCGCCACACATTCTGCTTCCACATGATTCGGGGGTCACCCTTTTATACTGATTCCACTTTAAATTTCCGTTTTGTGCGGCTCTTTAAGCCAGGTTTTTTAGCGAAGCAAAATGCCGGAGAAGCGGAAATTTACGTATATCGGGTATAAAACAGCAGACCGGGTCACACCTTCTGGCAAAAATTATCTCGGGTATAAAATCCTCTCACCTTTTCCGAAAGACGGGGGTTTCATTTTCACGCCGCTCCACACATTCTGCTTCCACATGATTCGGGTTTCACACATTTCTTTCGATTCAGATTCCATTCAGTGGAATATTCTGCGTTCTCTTTATTCGGGTTTCACCCTTTTATACTGATTCCACTTTAAATTTCCGTTTTGTGCGGCTCTTTAAGCCAGGTTTTTTAGCGAAGCAAAATGCCGGAGAAGCGGAAATTTACGTATATCGGGTATAAAACAGCAGACCGGGTCACACCTTCTGGCAAAAATTATCTCGGGTATAAAATCCTCTCACCTTTTCCGAAAGACGGGGGTTTCATTTTCACGCCGCTCCACACATTCTGCTTCCACATGATTCGGGTTTCACACATTTCTTTCGATTCAGATTCCATTCAGTGGAATATTCAGTACACTTTCGGCGCACTGTGACGCCGTGGGCGGTGCTTTCAGATACCTTTCAGCGGAATATTCTGCGTTCTCTTTATTCGGGTTTTACCCTTTTATACTGATTCCACTTTAAATTTCCGTTTTGTGCGGCTCTTTAAGCAGGCATTTTCAGCGAAGCAAAACACCTAAAAAACGGAAATTTATAGTGTATCGGATACACGAACGGTGAAAGAAAAAATATTTTTCCTTCCGTTCTGCGTTCTCTTTATGCTGACCTCATCTTAAATTTTCATTTCACGCACCACACGAAAACATGGTGCCCTGCAGAAAAATGCAGGATGTCCCGAGAAGAGAAAATGCAAAAAATGAAGGTGATCCAGTATATCCAAAAACCGAAAGCCTCTGATTCCAGACACAAAGATTCGTGTCACCACAAAAAATCGGCGCTTTCTCTTATGAAAAAACGCCGACTGCCTAATTCCGATTTCTCACAGCGAATTACAGATGATGATATTCTTGTAATGATTTCACCACTTCTTTATTATGTCGTTCCGCTTCGATTCCGTTTACCGCCGCTTCCGCCGCCGCGATGGTCGTAATATAAGGAATTTTCATACGGATGGCCGTCATGCGAATTAAAGAATCGTCGATCTGACTGGATTTTCCCACCGGCGTATTTATCACCAGATTCACCTCTCCATTTATCATCGCGTCCTCCACATTCGGCCGCCCTTCATGTTTTTTCAGAACACGCTGAGATGGAATTCCCACCGACTGAAGAAATTCATGCGTCCCTTCCGTGGCGAGAATTCTAAACCCCAGCTGAGCAAATTTCGTCGCCGCACGCTGAATCGCCGGACGATCATTCACACTGACGGTAATCAGAACCGTTCCCTCTTCCGGCAGTCGAGAATTCGCCGCTTCCTGTGCTTTATAATATGCCAGTCCGTATGAATCACTGATGCCCAGCACTTCTCCCGTGGAACGCATTTCCGGCCCCAGCAGTGGATCCACTTCCGGGAACATATTAAACGGAAATACCGCTTCCTTCACTCCATAATGCGTTAATGGTTTTTTCGTAAGCCCCATCTCCGCTAGTTTTTTTCCAAGAATAATGTTCGTCGCGATACCTGCCATCTGAATATCACACACTTTAGACACCAGAGGAACTGTCCGCGACGCACGAGGATTCGCCTCCAAAATGTAAACGGTATCACTGGCGATCGCGTACTGAATGTTCATCAGACCGACCACTCCCATTTCCACCGCGATTCGTTTCGTATATTCCTCGATCGTCTCCATATGTTTCGGCGCGATACTGTTCGGCGGAATCACACACGCAGAATCCCCAGAATGAATCCCTGCCAGCTCGATATGCTCCATTACCGCAGGCACGAAAGCATCTTTTCCGTCAGAAATCGCATCCGCCTCCGCTTCTATCGCGTTTTCCAAAAATTTATCGATTAAAATCGGACGCTCTGGTGACACATCCACCGCATTATTCACATACCTTAACAGCGAAGGCTCATCATAAACCACTTCCATGGCCCGGCCTCCCAAAACATATGACGGACGCACCATCACGGGATAACCGATTCGCGTGGCGATTTCTTTCGCTTCCGGAAATGTACTGGCCATCCCTGATTCCGGCTGCGGTATCTGAAGTTTCTGCATAATCTGCCTGAACTGATCCCGATCCTCCGCTAAATCAATTACCTCCGGTGACGTCCCCAAAATTTTCACACCCTCCGCCGCAAGCTCCGCCGCGATATTCAGAGGCGTCTGCCCGCCAAACTGAACCACCACACCTTCCGGCTTCTCATGCTCATAAATGCTTAATACATCCTCGACCGTTAACGGCTCAAAATATAATTTGTCCGACGTATCATAATCTGTGGAAACAGTCTCCGGATTACAGTTCACCATAATGGTGTCTATTCCCGATTCCCGCAGCGCGAATGCCGTATGCACACAGCAATAATCGAATTCGATTCCCTGCCCGATTCGGTTCGGCCCCCCTCCCAGCACCATAATTTTCCGCCGGCCTTCACTGGCTTTCGTACCCGATCCAGAGGGAATATTATAACTGGAATAATAATAACACGCGTTCTCCACACCGCTGACAGGCACCGCATCCCATTCCTGCTTTACCCCCAGCGACAGACGCTGCCGCCGAATATCCGCCGCATTCAGACCAAGAATCTGCGCCAAATATAAATCCGCAAAACCATCCTTCTTCGCGCGTACCAGCACGTCATCCGGTAACCGCTTTCCACGATATGTCAAAATTTCCTCTTCCAGCTCCACCAGCTCTTTCATCTGCTGCAGAAAGTAATGCTTCACACCTGTTTTCTGATGCAGCTGTTCTACCGACGCACCTTTTCTTAACGCTTCATACAGTAAAAAATAACGCTCACTGCTGGGAGTATTCAGCTTCATCATTAACTCATCCAGCGGTAACTCATGAAATTTCTTGGCAAAACCCAGTCCCTGGCGCCCTTTTTCCAGAGAACGAATCGCTTTCTGAAACGCCTCCTTAAAAGTCTTCCCGATGCTCATTACTTCTCCCACCGCACGCATCTGAGTACCGAGTTTATCCTCCACGCCATGAAACTTTTCGAAAGCCCACCGCGCAAATTTTACCACAACATAATCTCCAGATGGCGTATATTTATCCAGCGTTCCGTCCCGCCAGTATGGCATTTCGGAAAGCGTCATCCCCGCAGCCAGTTTCGCCGAAACCAGAGCGATCGGAAATCCCGTGGCTTTCGACGCAAGTGCCGAGCTGCGCGACGTCCGCGGATTAATCTCGATTACCACCACCCGACCCGTTTTCGGGTCATGCGCGAACTGAACATTCGTCCCGCCGATTACTTCGATCGCCGTCACAATTCGGTACGCGTAATCCTGCAGACGCGCCTGAAGCTCTTCACTTATCGTCAGCATGGGTGCCGTACAAAATGAGTCGCCCGTGTGTACCCCCATGGGATCCACGTTTTCAATAAAACACACCGTGATCAGTTTTCCCGTGGCATCTCGAACCACTTCCAGTTCCAGCTCTTCCCAGCCAAGTACCGATTCTTCGATCAAAACCTGATTCACCATACTCGCCGCCAGACCACGAGATGCTATTTTTCGAAGTTCTTCCAGATTATATACGATTCCCCCTCCCGTGCCGCCCATGGTATATGCCGGACGCACCACCACCGGATAACCCAGCTTCTCCGCAATAAATTCACACTCTTCCAGCGTATGCGCGATTTCACTCCGTGCCGTCTCGATTCCCAGAGAATTCATCGTATCCTTAAATGCCTGCCGATCTTCACCACGCTCGATCGCGTCCAGCTGCACTCCGATGACTTTTACCCCATATTTTTCCAAAATTCCTTCTTTCGCAAGTTCCGACGCAAGATTTAACGCTGACTGCCCTCCAAGATTCGGTAAAAGCGCATCCGGACGTTCTTTCTCTATAATCTTCTCTAATGATTTCACCGTCAGGGGTTCTATATACGTCGCATCCGCCATACTCGGATCCGTCATAATCGTAGCAGGATTCGAATTTACCAGCACAATTTCATACCCCAAAGAGCGGAGTGCCTTACATGCCTGAGTCCCAGAATAGTCGAATTCACATGCCTGGCCAATAATAATCGGGCCGGAACCAATAATCAGTACCTTTTTAATATCCTCCCGTTTTGCCATTTTCCGTATTTCTCCTTCCCGAATTTTGAAACCTTCATATACTATATGTACATATTTATATAATACACTCACCCCGAGTGATGATTATATCTTTCCTCGTGTTCCATACAAGGAGCGGGTAACAAAAATGTCCATGAATTTTAAGAGAAAATCATGTCATACCGTACCGATTCTACTTTAATTTTTTGTTTATGCGGTCACAAAATCATATTTTTCATGTTTCTCAAAATACCGAAAAGACGATATTTTATCGTACACCCAAGATACGGAAATATACTCTAAACCCCCGTTTACTATAAAATTCATATATTTCTTTTTATTTTAACACTATTTTTATCCTGTTTATTTTTTTTATTCCCGTTTCGTGCAGCTCTGAAAACCAGACTTTTCAGCGAAGCAAAATGCCGGAAGCGGAAATTTATAGTATATCGGGTATAAAAATTTCTCTTGCCTCATAAAATTTAATACTCTGAAAATTTTCGGAAGAGACATTCCGTGCCATCTTCCCTTTTTATCACCATTCATACATAAGGAAAAAATAATGGAAACACAAAAAATCATTTCCTCTGAGGAAGCGAAAGAGCTTACCATGAAAATTTTAAAATCAGAAAAATTCCTTTCTGTCGCTACGATAAAACCGGATGGCTGGCCCAATATAAGAATCCTTGCCATTTCCGAATCAGAAAATCTTGACACTCTCTGGTTCTGCACTTCACTGGTATCAGAAAAAATCGCAGAGTTAAACGCCGATTCACACATGACGCTTTATGGATACCAGGCGAAAACCATGAGTGAATTCCGTCTTTTCGGAAAAGCTGAAATATTTACCGATTTACAGACGAAACACCACCTCTGGAAAGAGGAATACAAAATATTTTGGCCGCAGGGGCCCGAATCTCCCGACATGGCCGTCATAAAATTCACCACGGACCACGGCACTTATTCTTCCATGGAATCTCACGGTGTTTTTTAGTCCAAAATTTCATTCCACACATGATTCCTATTTTCATATCCGACACACTACACACTCTGTTTCCACTTCAAATTTCCATTCCTTGCGGCCCTGAAAGCACAGGCATTTTCCGCCAAGAAAAATGTCGGGGAAGCAGAATTCATAGTACATCGGACATAAAATAAACCATCGGAGACTCCCATGGCGAAAATCCAAGCGAAACAATATGGGATTTAATTTACCAGTGTACCGCGATTTTGGGCATTCTCCCGGACGACTTTACGCTTCGGGAGTTAGCTGCCATGGTCTGAATGAAAAAATTCAATCGTCCACGGCCAAACACTCAAAATTTGGAAAATTTTCCGTAGCCCCTAAAGCGCCACCGAATCTTCACTCCGCGCCGCCACGCCCAAATTTTCAGAAACGTCCAACTTCTTGACTATCACCGTCGCTCGGAAATCAGAGCCTGGTGCGCGCACGTCATCCTCACATCACC
>JAUNBR010000083.1 GCA_030527015.1 Planctomycetia bacterium | reverse complement strand
TCGTGCAAATTTTGACAAAACTTTTGCGAAATTTTAAATTGGAATGAGTATAAATACCAGTGAATCGGAATCTTATAGTGTATCGGATATAAAGTGGAACCTGGTATAAAACACATTCACAGATCATTTAATTTTAATAGGTTAAAACAATATATGTCAGATTTTATAATTTGTCTGCCTTCCACAGGTGAAAAAATAGATTTATCCTCACTGGACGTGGAATCTCTTTATCAGCTGCATTATCAGGAAGAAAAGTTCATCGCACAAAAAGCACTGAGTTTCCCCGCTTTTTCACCAGAACGTACAGAATACTTGGGGAGACAGATGGATTTTATTCACTCTCTCCAGCTCTACCGACGTGAACGCGAAGGAAGTTCACTCATTTCTTTCGGCGCGGATCCGAAAACTGTTCAGATGGTTAAAAATAGGATCGCGGAAAAACTCAAAACTCAAAACGAAATAGTCGTGTACGAAGCAGGTGTCGGGAGTGGTTTTGCAGTAGAACAATTTTCCCATTTTGAAAACATTAAAATATATGGCTGTGACGTTTTCCTTTCTGAAAAAGCCAAAGAATTGGGAACCAGAAAAAATATAATTATAAAAAAATCGAATATCCTTGAACATCTTGCCACGATGGAAGATGAAAGTATCGATATTTTTTATGCGGATAATGTCTTTGAACATTTTTTCCCAGACGAAGCTGGCGCCATCTACGATTTAGTCGCCCAAAAAATGAAGCCTGATGCGGAAGCGATTCTCATCATTCCGTGTGGAACGGTAGGTCCCACGGACATTTCAGGAAGATTCCTTCCTTTAGGTGCGAATGCTGAAGGTTTACATTTTCTTGAACGCTCTTTCGCACAAAATATTCAAGAGTTTAAAAAGCATGGTCTGGTGATGAAGTTTTGCACGTGCGCCATCAAAAAACCTCTTTACTTCTCCGTGGCAAGGAAACTGACGAACTGGATTAAACGCAAAACGGAAAATTTTTGGATCAAACTTCCTCTCGGAACTTCATTCTTACGGAAACTTTACCAGATAGCAGGGTACCATATTTATATACTGGAAAAACAGAAACCTTCCTCACGATAAACTTTTATTTTGTTCGATACATTTTCATATACCTGATACACTATAAAATTCTGCTTCCCAGGCATTTTGCTTCGCTGAAAATACCTGCTTTCAGAACCGCACAAAACGGAAATTTAAAGTGGAATCAGTAGATTTTCCAATCATTTCTTCTGTGACCACATAACATAAAAGATTAGAGCATGACGGGGAAAAATTATCGGCATAATCACGCTCATGTTACCGTTCCTCCGATTCCTTTACGGTTCCGCCGGCTCCGATTCACCATCCCGCAGTTCGGCATTCGTGAAATTACGAAATTTTTCCAGATGATCGGTCCCCAAAAGATCCACCTTACATTCCCTCATAACTCGCCAAAAATTTTCATTCTGAGGCGTACCCCAAAAACGGACGATTCGTCCCTGCGCGTGGGCTTTTTCGACGATCTTTTCTAGTTTCTGACGTTCCTGCGGGGGAAATTCCCCCTTTCCTCGCCAGGTAAAATGGTTACTCCATTTATCATTAATCGCCCGTATCACCCAGGAAGGCCGCGCTCCATCCAGTTCTTCCAGACGTCCATCCAGTGTGGCGTAAAGTGGATTATCACCACTTCCCTCTTCACGCTTTACGTTCTGTTTCTCAAGATGATTTTCTTTTTCCAGCCGATAAAATTCCCGCATGGGCCGATTCCCCGTAAGAATGACCTGTACCGCGCGTTTCGTGGTTTTACCGTCTTCTGTCACCGTCAAAATACTTTCGTACTTTTTCAGCAGCGGAAGCAGCGCGTTCCAGGTTTCCTGCGCGTCCGACTTCAGCTCGATCCAAAGATAAAAATGCGGCGCATCAGGAAATACACACCCGTCATGTTCTTCGACCCATTTTTTTAACGGTGCCAGATAAAGTTCTTCCAGTGACCGCGCAAAAAATACCTCCGCTTTTATATGCCCCACCATAAGTTTCCCTTTATGAAGGAAAACGTCTGCTTCCACACTACAAAAACCATTTTCCAGCGCGTCTAAAAGTGGTCTGCGCCGGTAATAATCATTATGAGAATGACCATCTTTAAGTGCTTTAGGTACCTTATGTAATGCAGTATGCGCCGAGAGACTACCATTCAAAATCAGTGCATTTATGAATATTCCCAAAATACAAAATACCATTTTTGGGGGTATCACGTACATCATAACCTCCTATTTTTCTGATACACAGGTACCTTTTTCTCTCCCGATATTTTACTTATGAGAAATACCTTCTGCCAGAAACACAAAATTTATACAGTAATATATGCTGACTCCACTTTAAATTTCCGTTTTTTGCTGCTCTATAAGCAGAGTATTTTCAGCGAAAGAAAATGGCCCCGGAAGCAGAAATTTATAGTGCATCGGGCATAAAAATCACATGCCGAAATCAAAATATCCATTTCCACCGCCAACAAAAAAAGAATAGCCATTACGCTATTCTTTTTTATCATTCATTCCATCACACGTCAATCACTGATATGCGATAAAATCCCGCTCCATCATTCCCTGCCAGCAGCGAGACGCCACATGACCGTCCAGAAAATTTGTACCGCCACCCGAAACACTAAAAATTCCTTCGTGCGCTTACGGAATCCGTATATCAGTAAAAAACATGTGTTCTGAATCACTCCAAACAAAATTTTATATATCCGATACACGATAAATTTTCGCTTCACCGGCATTTAGCTTCGCTGAAAATACCTGCTTTCAGAGCCGCATATAACGGAAATTTAAAGTGAAATCAGTATCAGAGAGTTATCGCAGCAGATGTTCCAGTTCAGTCGCAATTTGCTCCATGCGAATCGGTTTCTCCAGATAAACATCCGCCTTAATCCACTGCCGCGTGGAGGGACTGTCCAGATTAAACTCGAATTCCACATAACTATTCGCGCCGGTAAGCATAATAATCGGGAACGGTTTCGGCAATTTTTTCGCGTGATAACACAACGTAAAACCTGAATCCGGATACTCCAGCCCTAAATTAATTACCGCTCCATCAAATTCCGTCCCCGCCATCAGATTTTCAGCCTCTGCCTGCGTTTCCGCCACGATAACTTCATAACCCAAATTCTTGAGAAAATCCTGTGCATGGTTCAAAAAATCGACATCATCATCCACCACCAGAATCTTTTTCACTAAATCACTCATATTATAAATCCTTATTTAATTTTTTCTGACAAGTTGCCATTTTCCTCTCCATTTTATACTGAGATGCTTCAAATTTTCGTTTCGTATGTTCCGAAGCACAAATAAGTTTTCACTTTTCCGACATTTCATAACACATGAAATGCCCTGCTTTCAGGAACACACGAAAACAAAAATTTAAATAAAATCAGCATTTTTATTTCATTACTTCATTCTCACGCGTATGATAATGTGTGTGAAGTAATTCATGACTCTTATGACTTAACGGATGCTCCAGAAATTCAGCATATAACTGATTTATTTCCGTGTTTCTGTGGGAAACCCGAACTCGGCAAGTCGCGTCAATTTCATATAAACCATCTGCACGTTTCAGCACATTCGCGCGGTCACGAATCGGCTGTCCGCCTCCATTCACACATCCTCCAGGACAGGTCATTACCTCGATAAAATGAATATCTTTCCGCCCCGCGACGATCTGATCCAAAAGAACGCGTGCATTTTTTAAACCACTGCATACCGCCACGCCCACTTCCAGACCATTAATATTCACGTGAGCTTCTTTTATCCCATCCATTCCACGAACCGCCTCAATCGTCAGTTCCTGCATTTCTTCACCCGTTAAAAGGAAGTACGCAGAACGTAAGGCCGCCTCCATCACACCTCCCGTCACACCAAAAATCTTGCCCGCCGAGGTGCGTTCACCTAATGGACTGTCCGCCTGTGACGGATCCAGTTCCGCAAGATTAATACCCGCCGAACGTAACATCCGCCCCAATTCTCGCGTGGTTAAAACCACGTCCACGTCCTGAACTCCATCTCGCCCCATTTCTGGGCGCCCACATTCAAATTTCTTGGCCGTACAGGGCATCACAGAAACACTAAAAATATCCTGCGGCTTCAGTTCCTGCTTCTGCGCAAAATACGTCTTAATCACCGCCCCCAGCATCTGCTGCGGACTCTTACACGACGAAACATGCGGTAACAAAGAAGGATAAAACGTCTCAATAAACTTAATCCATCCAGGCGAACAACTGGTAATCATGGGTAACTGGCCGCCATTTTTGATCCGATCCACCAGTTCACTGCCCTCTTCCATAATCGTCAGATCCGCCGAAAAACTCGTGTCAAAAACCTTTTTGAACCCCAGACGTCTCAGCGCGGTCACCATCTTTCCGTCCACATCCGTCCCGGGCGGTAAGCCGAACTCCTCTCCCAGTGCGACAGATACCGCCGGAGCATGCTGCACCACACAATATTTTTTCGGATCCAGCAGCGCATCCATCACTTCCGGAACATCACTTTTCTCCGATAACGCACCCGTCGGACACACTACCACACACTGACCACAGTTTACACAGCTGGAAAGATTTAATCCACAATTAAACGCCGGCGCAATCACTGTACTGCTGCCACGACCAACAAAATCAATACACGCTACACCCTGCGTTTCTTCACACACCCGAACACATTTTCCACAAAGAATGCACTTATCCGGATCCCGGACGATGGACGGACTGGAAAGATCCATCGGATGATGTGACCGCTCTCCCGCAAATCGCCGCGTCCGAATACCATACATCTCCGCCAGATGCTGCAGCTGACAATTACCATTCCGCAGACAGTACAAACAATCATCCGGATGATTCGCCAATAACAGCTCCACGATCGTACGCCGGGCACGCAAAACGCGCGGAGAATTCGTCTTTACCTTCAGACCTTCCGCCACCGGATACGCACAACTTGGTACCAAACTTCGGGCACCTTCCAACTCAACTACACAGATACGACACGCACCGGTCGGAGGTAATCCTTCGTGGTAACACAGTGTCGGAACGTCATAACCCGCACGACGTAATACCGTCAGAAGCGTTTCACCTTTCACCGCTTCCACTTTCGTGCCGTTAACTTCAATAAATACGCTAGACATTATATTCTTACCTTTAAATGTTTAAGTTCAGTTTCAATAATTCTATAATTACACTTTATAAAAAATCTGAAAATTTATCCAAATCACTCTAAATTTCGTTTTGCCTGACAGCATAACACAAAATACCACCTTTTATATGAAAAGACGTCTTTTCCCCTTTTCCAGCAGAGATATACTCATTCCATGAAATTCACTTCTCGCAGATACAAAAACAAAATGTTCAAATATCGTGAAATACGAAAAAAAGTGAAAAATCATGGCATCTTCGGCGTAACATGCGTAAATCTCGAAATTTAAAGTATACCGGGAATAACCCTTCTCTTAACTTTTCGTAATCGCCCCAAAACGACATCCTTCCATACAGCTCCCACACCCAATACATTTTTCATGAATAATGTAATGCGGATTTTTAATGGAACCGACGATCGCATCCGCGGGACAGCGTTTCGCGCATACCGTACATCCAACACACTTTTCCGTTTCGATCGAAAATGTCAGCAGATCGGAACAGACACCCGCCGGACAACGACGCTCATAAAGATGCGCTTCATATTCCTCAGGAAACCATCTAAGCGTACTCAAAACAGGATTCGGTGCCGTCTGTCCTAAACCACACAGACTCGTATCACGAATCGTTTCCGCCAGTTCCTGAAGCTGAATCACACTCTGAAAACGTCTCAGAGAATCCTGCCCCGTTTCACTTCTGCGGCCACGCGTCAGCCGATTCAGCGTCTCCAACATACGTCGGGTTCCCTCTCGGCACGGAGTACATTTTCCACAGCTCTCCCTCTGAATGAAATCCATGAAAAATTTAGCCACATCCACCATGCAGTTATCTTCATCCATCACGACCAGTCCACCGGAACCCATCATCGCGCCCACCGTTTTTAGGGATTCATAATCGATTTCGATTCCTAAATGCTGCTCCGGAATACATCCACCGGACGGACCACCTATCTGAGTCGCCTTATACGCACGACCATACGCAATTCCCCCTCCAATTTTCATGATCACGTCCCGAACAGTCGTTCCCATGGCCACTTCCACCAGCCCTGTACGACACACTTTTCCAGACAGTGCAAAAACCTTCGTTCCTTTACTGGTCTGCGTACCAATCGCCGAGAACCACTCCGCGCCATGTGCCATTAATTCAGGAAGATTCGCCAGTGTTTCCACATTATTTATCACCGTCGGCTTCCCAAAAACACCCTTTACCGCCGGAAATGGAGGACGTGGACGCGGCATACCACGACGACCTTCGATACTATTCAGAAGTGCCGTTTCTTCACCGCAGACAAAAGCTCCCGCGCCTTTTTTGATTTTAATGTGAAGCGAGAAATTCGTGCCCAGGATATTATCGCCCAGCAGACCATATTTCTCCGCCTCAGAAATCGCTTCGATCAGACGCTCGATCGCCAGCGGATACTCTGCCCGAATGTAAATATACGCTTTCGTGGCACCGATTCCGTACGCGGCGATCGCCATTCCTTCCAGCAGCCGGTGCGGATCTCCCTCAATCACCGCGCGATCCATAAACGCACCAGGATCTCCCTCATCCGCATTACACACTAAATATTTCTGATCCGCCTCCACCTGAAGCGCAAACTGCCATTTTTTACCCGTGGGAAAACCGCCGCCGCCGCGACCACGCAGACCACTTTTTTCCACTTCCTGACAGACCTGAGCCGAATCATAATTCTTCAGCGTTTTCGCCAGAGCCGCATACCCGCCCCGTGCAAGATATTCATCCAGACTCCTCGGATTAATCAGTCCACAATTTTTGAGCACCCAGCGCGTCTGTGGCGCAAAAAAATCATTTTCATCTATAAACTGTAAATCTTCCCACGCCTGTACACCTTCCACCGGCCGATGCTGTAATAATGCATATTCCTTCGAAACTTGACCGGCAAAAATCTCATCCAAAATTTTCGGAACTTTTTCACCTGTCACCTGCCTAAACATTACCCGTGTACGCCCCGGGATCTGAACTTCCATCAGTGGTTCTTCACAGCATAAGCCGATGCACCCCACGGACACGACTTCCACATCCAGTTCCTTTTCTGCCAAATAATTTTTGACCGCGTCTAATGTCGCCGCCGCACCGGCGCCTAATCCACAGGTACCCGCTCCAACAAAAATCTGCGTTCTGTCCAAAACTTCCCTGCGCAGTGTTTTTGTTAATTTCTCTATCTTCTTTTCTTCCTCTGCCTCCAGCGGAACGTCATTCATCCACCGAACAAGCAAAGATGTTTCAGGATTTTTATCCATAATTAATATGCCTTATTTTAATTAACCTGTTAATAAACTTTTAGTCCATTTCCAATTAAAAATTAAAGAATAATAAACCGATTTAACTAATTTCTCTCTCAAAATTTCTGTTTCATACCTCACAGAAAAAGAGGTATTTCATGTATCGTAAAATGCCAGTAAAGCGATATTTATAATGCACCGATATAACACACTTCTCGATAAACCTTATCTCCTTCACAGGCTGCGTGACCGTGTTCACCGTATATCAAAACGCATTAAAATCTGATTTCATGAAATAAACTCTTTTCTGATCTCCGTTTACTTCAAAAAATCCTTAAATTTCGTCACTTCAGCATTTTTCAGCTACTCTTTATGAAATTTCAAGATAAAACCAGGATCTTATCTTCTATTATTTTCTTATTATCTAAATCTCGACACGCTTCTTGCCGCATCATTTATTTTGTCCGATACGTATTTAATATCTGTGACACCTTCTGTGTCGTTACGTTCGCGTGAAAATCACCATTTATACAAATTACCGGTGCTAAACCACAGGCTCCTATACACGCGACTACTTCTAAACTGAATTCTCCATCACGGGTCGTCTGCCCAGGATCCAGCTTTAATTCCCTTAAAAACGTATCCAGAATCACAGCAGACCCCTTCACATGACATGCCGTGCCACGACACACCTGAATATGATTTTTCCCCTGCGGCTGAAAACGAAACTGATTATAAAAAGTCGCCACTCCATAAATCTTACTCGTGGGAAGATTCAGATGCTTTCCGATCTCCTCCACCGCTTCTTGGGAAAGAAATCCCAATTCTTCCTGCACATCCTGCAAAATAGGAATGAGCGAGTCTCGCTGAGCGTTAGCGTAACGTTCCAAAATGGAACTTATCCTCGATAATGCCACGTTTATTACTCCTTACGTTCACAATAACAAACAAAATTTTCTGTCCAGAAGGTCTTCTTTCATCATGTACCCGCCCTTCTGAAAACTTCCGTTTATGCACCTCACAGACACACTTCTTCCAGCGAAAAACGCCAGGCTGTCCACTCACGATAAAAACAAAAAATTTTCAGTAAATCAGGTTAATAAAGATGCCTCTGATTTCTTCTTCACATCACACGCTTCATATAAACAGTGATAGAGTTTCCTCCTTTTACTGTATAATCTCACTTAAATTTCCACCTCGCGCTGCCATACACACAGACAGTTTCACCGAAGTAAAAATACCAAGGAAATCGAAACATCATTACACGGCAGAGGTATATAAAACCGTAAGTTCATCCCCTGAGCTTCATTTACAGTTCCTAAAAGTAAACGTAAAATTCAGCGCACGTGCTAAAAACATGACGTGAAAAAATCAGATTAAAAGTATATATACCCGATGCACTATAAATTTCCGCTTCTCTGGCATTTTGCTTCGCTGAAAATGCCTGCTTCGAGAGCCACACAAAACGAAAATTTAATGTGGGGGCCAGTATATATTCGATATACCATATGGATCCTATTTTAAATTTCCACTTCCCACGGCACGAATCAGACATTTTCAGCAAAAAGCATCTTGCTGGGAAAGTGAAAATTTATAGTACGCCGCATATATAACAGGCCAGACATAAAAGAATATATACTATTAATATCTTTCATCATCTTTATTTCACATGAAATAATACCATAATAAATATGAGTCTATAAAATTTTTCGCTTAAATGCAACTACCTCTGAAAAATTTTACCCAAAATATTTCCAGAAAATCCAAAATCTCTTATTTTTATGATTACAGAACACTTTAGTAAGGTAAAGTTTTTTTGTCTTGCCAAAAATCATCTAATACTGATTCCGTTTTTAATTTCCATTTTTTACGGTTCTGAAAGCCGCATTTTCAGCGAAACAGAAATGCAGGAGAAACGGAAATTTATAATGCTTCAGATATAAAACATCTAGAACTACAAAAAACTCAGGCCTTCTTCAGAATCAGACGTAACGCCAGTGCAGGATTTCGATTCATCGACTTTACAGAAACCGTATTCTCTTCCACACAAATAAATTCAGCCAAAAGTTTCTGTAACCATTCCCGTGTATGATGGCGCAGAGTAACGCCTTCCGGCAAAGAAAAAATACCATATTCCGGCGTACCTTCATACGTGGAATCATAACGACTGACACGCTGTGAATCTGTCTGAATGGGAAAATCCACCATATAAAGGAAACCACCTGGTTTTAATTTTTTTCTTAAAAGAGCTATTAAATTTTTCTGATCCGTAAAATCCGGAATACAGGTCAGCAGCGCGACGATCATTACACAGTCCACCGTCCCATCTTCCACCGGCAAAGCATCTGGCGTGGGAATATAACACAGCGGAAGTTTCTCCCGTGCCCCACGCTCTACCATTTTTTGTGAAGTATCATAACCCGCCACATGCGTATAACCTGCCTGTAATAACTGTTTTGTTACACGGCCATACCCACATCCATAATCCACGATTTTTGCGTCATGAGAAATATATTTTGAAAGCTGAATCACATCCACAGGTAAAGAAAATTCCTTCCAGGATGCCACACGGTCCCAGTACATGCTCTGATCATGAATATCCATTTTACCTCCGACACATCTTTTATAAACCGATACGTTCTATACTGGTTCCACTTTAAATTTTCATTTTGTGCGGTTCTAAAATCAAGCATTTTCAGCCAAGCAAAATGCCGAAAAAGCAGAAATTTATAGTGTATCGTGTACAATTTCTCTCCTTTTCCATTTCCGCCGACAGAGAAACTGGATTTTACGACACATGAAATATCTCTGCTTTCAGATCTGAAAACAGAATATTAAAGTGAAATCAGGTTAAATTTTACATAACCTCAGTGTATTTTACTCGATCCACATTACACTGGGATACTCCCGATAAATGGCGTAACGATACTTTACCGCAGGATATCCGACAACCATCCCTCCCGCAATTTTATGATCTGAGGGCACCGAAATGGCTTTTGCGATTCTTGGATCCGAGTCTGCCGCCCGAGTAACAAAACCCGTGTAAAATGTTCCCAGACCCAGAGCGACAGCCGCCAGCGTGGCATTTTGAATCGCCAGCTGCGCATCCGGATCCGCAAAACGCCCGTCTTTTTTATCATAATGCGCGATCAGAAGCGCTGGCGCATTATGTAAAACCATATCACGTTTTTTAGAAACTTTTAACAGCGTTTCCATTCCCGATAATTTTGATCGGTACACCGCCACCTCACTCTCCGGACAGCAGGACGCAATGATTTTTGCAGGTAACGAATGCAGTTTTTTACAGCTCTTTTCCAAAAATTCTTCTGTCAGCTGAACGATTTCTCGAAGTACCACAGAATTCGTAATAACCGTCCAGAAGGTTCCACGGCGATTCGTCGCGCTGGGCGCGATCTGCCCACATTCCACAATTTTCGCTAAATTTTCACGTTCCACAGGCTTATTTTGAAACACTCTGACCGAACGGCGTGAACACACGACTTTCCGAAATTCCTCCCACGAAGGAGACTCCGCTTCCTTCAGAGGGGAAATCATACTTTCCCCTGACGTAATACTCCTGGCGACAGAAAATCCTTTCGCTTCCTGTTCCACACGGAAACTGCTGTGGGAAATCGCATCACCTGGACACACCGCCACACAGTGCCCGCACTGAATGCATGCGCCTTCACCCGAAACCACTGGCAGCATTTCCTGCGATTCTGGCACCACAGAAAAAATATTCGCAGGACATACATAAACACACTGTCCACACTTTACACAGCGCTCCGCCGAAACAGAAATCTCACATGTGTTCATGATTCACCTCCTCTTTCATTACTCTCCTGCAGACATTCAAAAATAAAAAAACCTTTATACAGAGATCCACTTAAATTTCCATTTTGCGTGGCCACAAAAAACAGGTATCCCTGTGATCTACATCCTGATTCTCTTCTAAATTTCCGTTTTATGGGCACCGAAAGCCATGTATTTTAGCGAAGCAAAAATGATAGCCTGCCTGTCAGCCGGAAAGAAAAAATGGAAAATCATCGTGTGTCAGGCATATACTGGTTCCATTTTAAATTTTCGTTTTGTGCGGCTCTAAACGCAGGCATTTTCTGCGAAGCAAAAAAGCCGGTGAAGCTGAATTTTATAATGTATCGGGTATAAAAACCATCTAAATCCCAAAAATTTGCCGTGCGACAGGAAAAACATCTGTATTATCGACATATTCTCCATGAAACTGAAAAACTTCAGCAGCTTTTTCATCTTTTCCTTTAACACGATCCGCGAAAAGCTCTGCTTTCGTTCCCCGAACATAAAATGGAACCAGTAAATTGGAATGCTGATTCGAATAATATTTTGCTTCTGGCAGCTTTCCCTGCCCTTTTAAGATGGGACGCTGAAAAAGTGTTCCCTCCTGATCCGCAGCCGGTCCCCAGATCGCGCCACAATCATGGTCCGCCGTAACAATTAATAACGTTTCTTCCCAGGACGAATATTTCTCGATCCATTCACATACCGCGCTCACCGCCTCATTATACTCTACCATTTCTTCGACAGAACGCTTCAAGTTATTCGCATGATTACACCAGTCCACCGCCCCGCCTTCTATCATCAGATAAAAACCCTTTTCATTCTGATTCAGAACATTCAGACCCGCAAGCGCCGCTTCCGCCAGAGTGGGAGATGTATCCAGTCTTGGCATTCCGTTATTTCTCTGCTGCTGAAATGTTTCTGCCACGGGCACGATTCCAAGAAGTTTTTGAGGAACCTCTTCATTCCTGGCTAACTTCTGAAAATCTTCTCGTGAATCAATAAATCGCATTCCCTCCGGGATTTCTCCTTTCTGTATTTTTTTCCACATTTCTTCGTCCGGACCATACGCGCAAAATTTTTGTGTTTTATTTACACGCCGTTTTCCGTTCACGTCAAAATCTGGATGACCTCCGCCGATAATCACATCCAGGTGATCACCCCAAAGCATTCTGCCAAAAAGTTTATTTCCTTCCGATCTTCTAGACACATGCGCCGCCACAGCCCCCGGTGTGGCATGAGAACACCCCACCGACGTAACCGTTCCTGCAGCGAAACCATTTTTTGACGCCAACTCACCGATCGTCAATAAATCTCTTTTTTCTCTGTCTCGCGAGATACGTCCTGATTTCGTTTTTTGTCCTGTGTGTAACGCCGTGGAAGCTGCGGCGGAATCAGTATATTTTTCTAAATGCCATCCAAAATTTTTCCACATTTCAGACGGTACATAACTGCCCGATTCAGAATAAGTCGAACATCCCCAAAAATTCCACCCTTCTTTATTATATATCTGACCACGCGGTGAACCCGTCATATAATCCGATGTAATATCATACGTCGAAAAACCTGCACCATCCGCTATCATCAAAATTACATTCCGTTTTGTACCACCAGTCGGTGCTAACGGTACTTCAGAAATTTCTTGTTTCGCATAAAGCGAAGAAAGAAAATTTCCACCCAAAAGATTCACCAAAACAGCAGATTTCAAAAAATGACGGCGTGAAGCCCCAGAGAAATCTCTCTTCTTCATCACCGATGACTGCTCACACATCTTTTTATGACTCTCATTTTCTCCAGATGACTTACGTTCTCCAGACGACTTACGCAAAAACTTCTTGGAAGACATTATTTTCTCCTAATTCTGATACGAGGCGGGATTAAAATTTACAGAGACGCTCTCTTTTTTATTTAATTTTTTTCTTTATTTTTTATACCCGATACATTATAAAATTCCGCTTCTTCGGCATTTTGCTTCGTTAAAAATACCTGTGAAGCAGAGATATTCGTGCATCAGATATAAAACCAGACATATACAAAAATGCACAGTACATATATAATCAAAATATATCAGCTTTCATTAATAATGCGGAGGTTTCTGATCCTGTGGTACCGAAGAAATTCCTTCTCGATTCATATTTTGTAACCGACGAATTTCCTCCGCCATAACATCACAACGAAATTCTAAACGGGTTAAACGATTCTGTAAATCACGTACCACACCATCTAAAGTTTCATTTAAATGCTCACAAAAAGTTAAGCGTTCTTCTAACAAAATTCGCCAATTTTTCAGAACACCTTCTTTTTCTGATTCAGGTAACTCTCCAAGAAATTTCTTTCGTGTCTCACTCACCATTTTTCTCCATTTATATTAAGCCCTAACTTTATTCTCGATGCATGATATTTTTTTGCTTCGCTGAAAATACCTGTTTTAAGAACCGCACAAGACGGAAATTTAAAGTGGAAACAGAGTATAAATTTCTGTTTTATGAGAATAAAAGAAACAGGCATTTCAAAACTATACAGATTCACCGTTAAATTTCTGCTTTATGCGGCTCTAAAATCCTGCGTTATCAGCACAACAAAAATAGCAGAGAAATTTATAGCACTTCCAGTATAAATATTTTTCATTTACTTAATTTATTTTCATGAAATTTTTGAAGTAAATTAAATTTTCCTGTAACATACCAGCAGAAATATCATTTACCAGCTCCTGAATTAACGATTCATTAAAATACTGCATTACCACCACGTGAGAAATCTCCCCAAAAAAACGACATTTCGTACTGGCCATGGCATACTTTTTCCTCACCCACAGATCCGGCTGCGGAAAAATAACCGTCGTGGAATACGGATTCACAAAAGTCGGAATCCCCTTTTTTCTCAGTTCCTCCTGAAGCCTGGCCGTCATTTTCAGAGCATGCTCCGCTTCTTTCCGAAACCCCTCCTCTCCTGTGGTCATAATCCTCCAGTAAAGTTTCAGCGCATCAAAACCACTGCGAGAACAGCTTATCGTCGGCAAATCACATTTTAAGTAAGGCACCGTAAAATGATGCAGATGAGCAAGAATGTGTTTTCGACATAAAAATATACCCACCGGCTCATTTATCGCAAAAAATTTATGCCCCGAAACCGCCACGGAATCAAAAAGCATTTTTTCCGCATTTAAAATATCACGCGCTTCCGAATCTTCCACCCACGGTAAATACCCGCCAAAAAGAGCCGCATCTAAATGACGATAAACCGCAGGAGGGGCCTTTTCTTCTAAAAGTTCATTCATGGCCCGCAGATCGTCGATCGCCCCCTTAAACGTACCTCCCACAGCCACGGCCATCAGTACAGGACGCGCAGAATCCAGCTGCCGGCGTAAATCCTCCATGTCCATCCGACCATCCGCGCCAGCTCCGATTACCCGCGTTTCGATACGCAAAATATCTCCTAATTTTCGCACAGAGTAATGTGCTTCCTCTGAAACATAAAGCACCGGCTGCACTCCACAGAGCACTTCCAGTGTTTTTCGTCCATAATAAAGACCGTGCATGTTTCCATCTGTACCGCCATTACTCAGTACTCCCCAAAAGTCTTCAGCAGGAAAATGGAATTTCTCCGCCAAAGTACTTATTACTGCCCGTTCATATTTATCGGTTTCATGCATGTCCCAGGAAGTTTTCCACGGATCCCCGACATTTATAAGCGTCATATCTGCCAGCCCCGTCTCTACCAGCCATGTATAAAATCCAGAAAGATTTACATCCATATCAAAAGGATACCCACACTGATACGCCTTCCGCGACACAAGTTTCTCCGCGTGCGCCGTTAAATCTTCTAAAATTTCATCAGATGGCCGCCCCAGGTGCTGAAGTGTCACAGGTTTTACACTTCCCATTTCTTTTATTCCTAATTATCTTTTTACTTAAATTATTTTTACTTATATACTCGATACACTATAAAATTCCGCTTCCCCGGTATTTTTGCTTCAGTGAAAATACCTGCGTTCAGAAACGCACAAAACGGAAATTTATTTAAAGTGGGAGCCGTATAAATTCAGCACATAATGAATTTTCGCTTTTCTCGCATTCCGCATGTGCATATCTCATTTATACTTCATTTTCTTGAATCATCTATTTTCCACTGTTTCGCACGCCATAAAAAATCATAAAGAGGTTTTAAACTTTCAAAATTTCTCTTCAGCACACTGAGAATTCGCCGTGAAAATAATATCTGATCATGCTCTGCCACATGCGTCAGGAAAAAGGTTTTCGCCTGATAAAACGGCTGAACCGACGCAGGATGTACATTTTCCACACGCCGTTTATAATAATCTCCATCCACACAAAAATGCTTTTTATTAAAAAAAGAAATCGCGTTCAAAAAATCTTCCGGGTAAAAATCCACAAATTTTCGGAATTTCATCATGGTCGTCGGCTGTGCCTGATAAAATCCCATTCCATACTGATACCCAGACAGGGAAATCTCCATAAAAAATACCGGCGCATCTTTCCAGTCCAGCATTCGCCGGTGAAAACTAAACCACATGGCAGATCGGTACGGCAATTTATTTTTCGTAAATCGGGTGTCACGATAAATCCGAGATACCGCTCGGTGAGGCTCCGTTACTAAATCTGAATCGATTCCCTCCATGGTCGGCATTAATTCCGCCACAAGAGCTTTAAATGGCTCATACAGATTTTCCTGATACTCTGATTTATGCTTCAAGAACCATTTCCGACGATTATTTTTACGTAAATTATCTAAAAATTCGATTCCTTTTGGCGAAAAACCGGTAAAACGCATATGATAAACCCTCTTTCATTAAATTTATACTCGATACACTACAAAATTAGGATTTTTGATATTTTTTGAAATATAAAATATCTGCTTCCATGACAGTACACCATGAAATTTTCATGAACATTTATAGTGAAACCAGACATGCAGATTCTATTTTAAATTTCCGTTTTGTGCGGCCCTGAAAGCCGGCATTTTCAGTGAAGTTTAATGCCAGTGAAGCGGATATCGGGTATAAAATGACTCTAAATATATTTAAATTGAATCATATTTTCACTGTTTGTCAAGATACATTATAATTTATATAAATGGACACGTCATTTAGAAAAGACACCCTGCTTTTCTTAAATTTTTATTTTGAATGGAGTCACCGCAGCAGCATTTTATACCCGATACATTATAAAATTTAGCTTCACCGGCTTTTTTGCTTCGC
>JAUNBR010000082.1 GCA_030527015.1 Planctomycetia bacterium | reverse complement strand
AAAGCCTGCTTTTAGAGCCGCACAAAACGAAATTTTAAATTGGAACCAGTATAATGTTAAATCAGTATAAAGAATATGACTGGTATTCCGAGTTTCGTATTTCTGGAAATTTTATTCTCTCTGTATTTTATACCCGACACACTATAAATTTTCACTTCTCAGGCATTTTGCTTCGCTGAAAATGCTGGCTTTCAGAACCTCACAAAACGGAAATTTAAAGTGGAAGCAGTGTAAAATGAAAGAGATTATTTATCTGGCTCTTCCAGAAGAACGTGGTTATCTTTTATCGCGTGCGTAACTCGGATTCCGCCGGGGAAAATAATTACATGCCCAGGATTATCACAGAGTGTAATTAACGCGTCCCATTCATTTTTCCCCATTTTTTGCATGGGCCATGAATGATGTATCCAGATATTACGGAAAAGCTCTTTTTTTATAAGTGTTTCGACATATAATAATTTTGAAAGGTCCACAAAAACTGTTCGGTGTGAGTGATCGGTACGTGAAGTAATCGCATCAGCATACAGGTGTTCCACTTCTTTTTGGATGTAATCCTGAGTTTCTTTAGAAATTTCAGAAAGACGAAGAATCGCTGACTCCAAAGAAGGATTATAACGTTCTTTAAGATATGGGATTAACTCATGGCGGATCCGGTTTCGGGTATATAAAAGTGTTTCATTACTGGAGTCCACACGATACGCCTGTCCCAGTGAGGCTAAATAAGAAAGGACGTCATCACGGGAAATATTTAGCATGGGGCGTATGATGGTTACGTCATGATTTAACATGCGTATTTTAGAAATTCCCTGCAGGCCAGTCATTCCTGTTCCACGTAAAATACGGTGCAGAACGGTTTCCACCTGATCATTCTGAGTGTGGGCAGTAAAAAGGTATCTTGCGCCAAGTTCTGCTGCAGCCTTCTGAAAAAAAGTATACCGTGCCTGACGTGCGTCTGTTTCCAGGCCGTCGGCGGTCTGGGGAATATTCAGACGATGAATCAGGCAGGGAACATGAAGTGCAGCGCAGAGAGATTTAACAAAATCTGCATCCATCTCGGATTCTTTACCACGTAACTGGTGATTTGCGTGAAGCACGATTAATTTTCCTCGCATGTTTTGTTTTGGAGGACTGGGGAGGGCAGGTGATGAAAGATTTAGCATGTGCTGCCGCAGGTTTACGGTACTTCGTAAAAGAGCCACACTGTCTGCGCCTCCAGAAACGCCCAGTAAAGTGGTGTACTGTAACCACCGCGAATCGGTCAGTTCTTGTGCAAGTTTTTTTTCCAGAGAGAAAAGCATGTGTAAATAAACCAAAAATGGAGGAAACTTTAAGTGATCCGTATGTTAGACGTGCGCGATTAAAAGGTCTTTTTCTCTATATATTTTATGCTTCCGGTACCTAATTTCACTTTAAATTTAAGTTTTGTGAAGCTCTGACGGCCAAGCATCTTTGGCGGAGTAAAAATTAGTCATGTCTTGAGTTCAGAACGGAGTTATGTGCCAGTATTTTATACCCGATACACATAATTTTTAGTTTTCTCAGTATTTTGTTCGCTGAAAATACTGGGGTTTTAGATCCGCACAAAACGAGAATTTAAAGTGGAACCAGAGTATATTTTTAGGTATTTTTCAGGATGAGCCAGTCTCCCAGCCGGGGCCATAACTGGCAGATGGTAAAAAGAAATCGAGCTTTTCCAGGCATTACGATTTCTGGCAGGCCTTTTTCTGCACTGCGGAGAATCTGTGTTACGAGTTTTTCAGGTGGGATGCGTTTTACTTTTACGCCTGCACCAGGGCGTCTGGCAGTTTCTGGTAAATCTTCCAGGCCTTCCAGAGGATAAAGACGTTCTGTTTCCCTCTGAATGGGACCGGGACATACCAAAAGAACTTTCAGTCCAGTATCTTGAAGCTCCAGGCGCAGCTGCTGAGAGTATGCCGCGACCGCATGTTTTGATGCAGGGTAAGCACCTGTCCAGCGAGAGGCAGCTTTTGAGGCCAGAGACCCGATATTTATTATATGGCCATGTGTCTGTAATAAAAGAGGGAGAAAATGCTGCGTGACGCGCGTCAGGGCAATAAAATTTAATTCCATAATTTTCTGAAAATGCTCTGCTGTACAGTCTATAATTTTTCCACGGTCTGTACGCCCCGCCGCATTTACCAGACAGTCCAGGGCGCCAAAATGATCACAGATATATTTAAAAAGTGCCTGAACGTCTCCTTCCTGAGTAATATTTACAGGAAAACCATATGTTTCAGGGTATTTTATGCGCATTTCTTTTACGGCTGCATCCAAAATTTCTGGTTCCAGAGCAGCTAAAATAATTTTTGCTCCTTCCCGTGCGAAACCCTCTGCGATTTCTCTGCCAAAACCGCTAGAGCCCCCGGTAATTAAAACGATTTTATCTTGCCAGTATGTATTTTTTTTCATATTTTTCCATTTCTTTATATAAACTTTTAAATTTTATATCCTGATATTATAAAATTCACCATCCATAATCACACGGTAAAATGATTTAAAGAAAAAATACAAGAATGATCGAATTTCTGAATATACTGGCTTTACTTTAAATTTCCGTTTAGTGCGGCTCTGAAACAAGTATTTTCAGCGAAGCAAAATGCCGAGGAAGCGGAAATTTATAGTGTATCGGGTATAAAATCCTTTTAAATTGTAGTACACAAAGTAAATTAAAATGAAGCTGCAGAGTATAATTTATCATAAATCCTGAAAAATCCAAGAGAGGAAGTTTTAGGTTTCTCTGCTTTTATCGTCTAAATTATAAATATTCATAATTTTAGAGAGTTACTGATATAAGAAATACTGTAAAAGTAAATTTTTACGTCAGAAGTACTATAAATTTTTGCTTTTATAAAATTTTCTTTACGGAAACCCTGAATTTATTAAGTGCATATATCATAAATTTTAAAAACAGAATAAGTATAATTATATTTAATTTATGATTTTTTCTGCTCGATACACTGTAAATTTTTGCTTCTTCAGTATGATTACTTCGCTGAAAATGCCTGCTTTTAGAGCCGCACAAAACGAAAATTTAAAGTGGAACCCGTAAATTATAATTAAAAAAAAGATTATAATATATATTTACTCCTTTTAATTTTTGGTCATATCTGTTATAATAGGGAAAAGTTAATATGGTTATTTACTTTTTTGATTCTAGTTTTGTTTTCAGCGGGTGCGAAAGCAGCCTTTATATTTAAAAAGACTGTAGGGTGTTACTTTTAGATTTTTGTGAGTAAAATTAATAAATTAAAAAGGAGAAAATTATGTATATTATTATTGCGGTGGTTCTTGGAGTGGCGTTCCTTGTATTTTTATGGGTTATCGGGGTTTATAACTCTCTGATAACATTACGGAACCGCTTTAAAAATTCTTTTGCGCAAATTGACGTTCAGTTAAAGCGCCGTTATGATTTAATCCCGAATATGCTGGAGACGGTAAAAGGTTATTTAAAACATGAATCGGAAACGCTGGAAGCGGTGGTGAAGGCGCGTAATCAGGCGGTATCTGCGGGACAGGCTGCTGCAGAAAATCCAGCAGATTCTCGTGCGATGAATCAGCTCGTCAGTGCAGAAGGTCAGCTGGGTGGAGCGCTTTCACGCCTAATGTTGGTGGTGGAGCAGTACCCCGATTTAAAGGCGAGTCAAAATATGATGCAGTTTCAGGAGGAACTGGCTTCCACGGAAAATCGCATTTCTTTTGCACGTCAGGCGTTTAATGATTCGGTGACCTTATATAATACAAAAAGAGAAACGTTTCCGTCAAATATCGTCGCGGGAATGTTTAATTTCCAAGAAGCCACACTTTTTGAAGTGGATACGCCAGAAGAACGTCAGGCACCGAAAGTCAGTTTTTAATTGGTATTTATGCGCGACATACTGTAAGGATACCTGAGAAATACTGTAAAGTTCTCGTAAACTGGTGAGAAAACTGTCTTATATACTGTTTCCCCTTTAAAATCTGTTTTGTATGACTCCTGAAAGCACAGGCATTTCCAGCGAAGCAAAATGCCTGTGAAGCGGAATTTTATAGTGCATCGGGTATAATAAAATAATAAAAGGCAGAAAAGAGACTCTAAAAATAGAGGAAAAGGAAAAAACATGAATTTTTTTCAGCAGCAGGATCATGCACGTGCACAGACACGCTGGATGCTGGGTGCTTTTTGTATCGCCGTGATATTAACAGTCGTGGCGATAAACGCCATGGTACTTTATGGTGTTTTTTTTGTAAATAATTATGCGTCAGAAACGGACAGTACATATCAGGCATATGCAGATTCATATATTATGACGCAGAGCGATTTTTTTTACATTACGACGATTACCACTGGACTGGTTCTGCTGGTTATCGGCGGTGGTACGCTCTATAAAATGGCGGTACTTTCTTCTGGAGGAGAAGCTGTCGCTCAGATGATGGGAGCACGACGAGTGGATCCGGGCACGACAGATGCGGAGGAACGGAGGCTGTTAAATGTAGTGCAGGAAATGTCTTTAGCCAGCGGGGTTTCCGTTCCATCTGTATATGTGATGGATGATGAAATGACGATAAACGCTTTCGCAGCAGGGTTTTCCAGTGATGATGCCGTGATCGCGGTAACTCATGGGTGTCTTACTCTGCTGACACGGGATGAATTGCAGGGAGTGATCGCACATGAATTCAGTCATATTTTGAATGGTGACATGAAATTAAATCTCCGGCTGATGGGGCTTCTGTACGGTCTTTTTGTTCTTTTTCTTGTGGGCTGGTACATTCTGAGAAACATTTATTTTTTTCGTAGTGGAGAAGATAATAAACAGGGTGGTGGCGTTTTAGCCGTGGTTATTTTTGCACTCGGCCTGATGGTTATCGGATCTGTAAGCTGGTTTTTTGGGCAAATTATTAAAGCCGCGATTTCTCGTCAGAGAGAATTTTTGGCGGATGCTTCTGCGGTACAGTTTACCCGGTATCCAGATGGAATCGCTGGTGCGCTGAAAAAAATCGGTGGGATTAATAGTAATTTTCGTGCCATGCATTCAGGAAATGCTCCTGAAGTCAGTCATATGTTTATGGTATCTGCTTTCGGGAGTACATTAGCCGGACTTTTGTCCACACATCCGTCTTTAACAGAGCGAATCAAAAGAATTGATCCGCATTTTGACGGGAAATATCCTCCGATTTCTGTAGAAGGTTATTACGTGCAGGCATCTGGAAATGAACTTCTCGGGCAAAATTCGTCTGTGAATAGAAGTGGAGAAATTTCTGCTTCGACAGTTTTAGAGGGAGCGGGAGGGAAACAGATCGCGATCGCCGCGATGATTCTCTCTGCCCTGAATGAGTCCGTGGTACATGCGACAGAAGACTCGTTTTCTGCACAGGCTCTGGTTTATGCTGCTCTGCTAGACAGGAAGCATCTGGAGCTCAGGGAAAAACAGCTTCAGTTTCTTAAAGAAAATATTCCTTTGGAAATTTATTCTCATCTGTTAAAAATTGTACCCGAAGTGGATGCGCTGGAAGAAATAAAGTTTCTTCCGCTGGTGGAACTGGCGATTCCTGTGTTAAAACAGATGAGTGAGCCACAGTATATGGCTTTTCGTCGGGGTGTAATGCAGATGATTAATGCGGATTCGCGTGTCGATTTATGGGAATATGCTTTACAGGCCATGCTTTTTCGGAATCTGGATATTCATTTCGGAAAACGCCCTCAGTCCAGAGCAAAATTTTATGGATGGAAAAATGAGATTCTTCAGGACGCGGCCAGAGTGCTTTCCCGCCTGGCGTGGTCAGGAAGTAATGATGTTTTAGAAGCGCAAAATGCATTTTGTTCTGCGGTAAGTGTTTTGGAATATCCAGATCTTACGATTTATCCTTCTGAAGAATGTGGGTTAAAAAAACTGGACGTTTCGTTACGTCGGCTGGATGCGCTGGCTCCGAAATTAAAGGAAACATTTTTAAATGCATGTTATGCCTGCATTAACACAGACGGGGTAATCATCATGGAAGAAGCACAGTTAATTCATGTGATCGCCGCGGTTCTTGGAGTGCCGGTGCCCCCGATGGATGTGCAGGCGAAGTGAATATGATTCTCTTTTCCTGTGCTTTATGCACCATATGGATTATATATCTGAAGCATTATATACCCGATACACCTATAAATTTCCGCTTCCCCGGCATTTTCCTTCGCCGAAAATGCCTGCTTTAAGAGCTGCAAAAAACTGAAATTTAATGTGGGACCAGTATAAAATCTCGCTTTCCCTGTATGCTGACAGGCGGGTCGGCATTTTGCTTCGCCGAAAATGTCAGTTTTAAGAGCCACATAAAACGGAAATTTAAAGGAAAATCTGTACATTTACGACAAAAACTGAAATATAAAATTTACGTGCACCGGATATAAAAGATTACTTTTTTAGTAATTCTTCTAGAATTTTACGCTGATCCCAAAACTGCCACGCAAGAAATATATTTCCGGCCAAGGAAAGTAATAAAAGAAAAATAGTGGTCGTCAGAGCTGCCCAAGAATGTTTCGGAGATTTTTCTTCCGGCACCGTGGTCTCTGTAAGAGTTTTGTTTTCTGTGGTTTTTACGGTTTTAATTTTTTCTGTATCTTCCGTACCGGAAGCTGGAATAATGGCTTTTGCGTCAGACGCATTCATTTCAAGATATGCTGGCTGTATCCCCGTGTGGGGGAGGGCAGTTTTAGTTGAGGCAGGAGGGTTTACCGTTACGGGAATCTGCTCGGAATAAACAGGGAGTGTCGGTGGAAGATCTGGCGGCGGAAGTGATTTAGGTAAATGGTATGTTTCAGATGTTTTGGTTACCTCTGTGGAAGGTATGATTTCCGTATTCGTACTTTCCTGATGGGATACATTTCCTGTATTTTCTTCCGTAATTTTAGATTCATGCGTTTTCTGAAAATCACCCTGGTTTTCAGAAAACGTATTTTCAGAGCCTGTATTCTGAAATTCTTCCATCGGAGGCATGGTTACATTTTGGAAACCGTGAAAGGAAGGGACAGGCGGATCGGAACGGAAATTTTCAGAGGAATGTTTCTGAGTGTTTCCATATGCAGAAACGTATGGCTGAGGAAAATCCGTGAGTGAATTTCCATTTTCTGAATGAAGTTTATGGAGATATTTTAGCCGGAGCATATGATTTGTTGCCTGGCGCACTTTAAAGGGAGACATTTCCTCGGTCGGGGCACAAAAAATATTTTCTGTGATTAAACACAAAAAAATTGTCGGCACGAATATCTGGAACATGATATTTTTCAAAATTTTCCTTGCTCTGATTTTATCTTAAATTCCACATAATGGTGGTGGTTCTGGACACGGAAATTATACTGGTTCACTTAAAATTTTCGTTTTGTGTGGCCAAGAATCTGACATTTCCTATAAAAAAAGATTTTATACCCGATACACTATAAAATTCCGCTTCCTCGGCATTTTTGCTTCGCGGAAAATACCGTGCCTGCTTTCAGAGCCGCACAAAACGGAAATTTAAAGTGGAACCAGTATATTATAATTATATTTTATATGAAAAGGTTTAGGTGTCAAGATATACAGATTTTCTGCGAAACGATGAATTATACTCGGTACACAGAGAATTTTTACTTTTCCAGTATTTTTGTTTTTACCATTTTATTTTTTTCTTGTGCGATTTATAACATATGTATTTTTAAAGAAATATAAGCGAAGCAAAAATGCCGGAGACTCGAAATTTTATAGTATATCGGGGATATAACACGCCAGGAAAACAGAAAATTATAGGTGTGTTGGGTATAAAAATACTTTTTTTGTGGCCCGTTTAAGATGAATGTGAAGTAAAAAACCAGAGAATTATTGGATCTGAACGACAGATTTTTCTTTGATTTTTTCTTTTTGGATCCCTCTTGTGAAAGATTCTGAATGAATTATACTGGTTTTACTTACAATTTCCGTTTAGTGTTTCTGAAAGCCGGCATTTTCAGTGAAGCTAAAATGCCAGAAAAGCGGGATTTTATAGTGCATCGGGTATAAAATGTATCTGGTGTTATTTAATTTTGAGTTTTGTGTAAAAAATATTTTTGTGGAGCTAAAAATGATTTTATCTGAATATTCAAGTAAATATCCTCATCGGCGTTATGATCCTCTTCGCGGAGAATGGGTGCTTGTGTCGCCGCACCGTACGGAACGCCCATGGCTGGGGAATACTGAAAAAAAATCGGATAGTAAACGCCTTTCGTACGATCCAGGATGTTATTTATGTCCGGGGAATGTTCGCGCTTCCGGAGCGGTAAATCCATCATACACCACTACTTTCGTTTTTCAAAATGATTTTCAGGCTCTTTTGTCAGAGATTCCAGATTTAGACCCTTCTGAAACTGTTACGCAGCATTCTGATATTTTTCAGAGTACGCTGGTCCGTGGAGAATGCCGGGTTATCTGTTTTTCTCCACGGCATGATCTGACATTACCCAAAATGGAAGAAACGGAAATCGCCAGCGTGATCGATCTGTGGAAGGCACAGGCCGCGGAGCTTTTACAAAAATATCGCTGGGTACAGATTTTTGAAAATAAAGGTGATATTATGGGCTGCTCGAATCCCCATCCTCATGGACAGATCTGGGCATCCAGCAGTTTACCAAATATTTTATCTGCGGAAGAAAAAAATCTTAAAGTTTATTATGAAAAACATGCTTCACCACTTCTGCTCGATTATCTTTCAGTCGAAGAAAAAGAAGAAGAGCGTATTCTCGTAAAAAATGAAGACTGGGCGGTGGTGGTTCCCTTCTGGGCGGTCTGGCCGTATGAAACGTTATTATTACCACGTGTACCGATTCAGCGTATTACCCAGATAACGGATCGTCAGAGAGATTCCCTGGCCGCGATTTTAAAACAGTTTCTTGGTTTATATGACCGGCTTTTTGATACTTCATTTCCATATTCCATGGGATGGCATTATGCTCCTGGACCTGTCCCTGAAAATGAATTAACGGCCTCCTCCCCAGAAATCGCACACTGGACACTCCATGCTCATTTTTATCCTCCACTTTTACGTAGTGCCACGGTAAAGAAACATATGGTGGGTTATGAAATGTTATGTGAGCCTCAGCGTGATATTACACCTGAAAAGGCCGCAAAAACACTCCGTGAACTTTTACCCAAGTAAAAAATATACTTTCGATTTTACTTAAAATTTCTTTCTCGTGAGGTCATAAAAGCAGAAATTTTCAGCGAAGTATATACTGGTTCCAATTTAAATTTCCGTTTAGTGCGGTTCTGAACGCAGGCATTTTCAGCGAAGCAAAAATACCGTGGAAGTGGAAATTCATAGTGTGTTGGGTATAAAATGTTTCTGATGAATATTACCCGGCGCACTATAAATTTCCGTTTTTTTACTTCGCTGAAACAGTAGGCGTACAGAACCCAAAAATGGAATGGATGCAGTGAAATCGAGATCCGAAATTTTTTGGCTAAAAATACGCAGGACTCCATATGGGTAAGAATTAAAAATTTAATGTGAAACTCGGAAGATTATATCTGATGTTCTATAAATCTTTTGTTTTCTCGGCATTTTGGTTTTTGATGAAAAATGCCTCTGCTTTCACAGAGGCACACAAAATGGTAATTTAAGTAGAGTCAAGTTATTTTTGAAATTTAAATGCAGAAGTAACAGGCTTTCCTCTCCAGCACTCTGGTAATTTTAGATTTAGTGCCCAGGCGATCGTCGCGGCGGTATCATAATTTACCATGGTACTATTAATTTCTCCCTGCTTAACGCCTGCACCGTAAATAATAAAAGGTGTTTCCATATCCCGCAGTGTATCACTGCCATGTTTTTTCCCAGTTCCACCATGATCTGAAACAAAAATAATGATGGTATCATTCATGCGATTATTATCTTCCAGATATTTCAGAATCTGAGCCAAATAACCGTCCAGTTCAGTCAGTTTTTTTTGATATTCGGGAGAACCCCATCCACTAGTATGCCCGGTGGTGTCAGGATCATCAAAATAAAAGAAGGATAAAACCGGCTTATCATTCAGATATTTTATGGCCTGATCGACCACTTTTTGATATTCTTCTGGCATTATGACTTTTTGCTGATGAGGAATGTATTTTGTATAATTCTCAGGCGGGGTTTCATGTAAATTAGAGATATTATCCCAGGTATAAACGGAAGCTGTTATCGCGCCAGGCATCTGCTGGTGAACTAAACTGAAAATATCTGGAAATTTTCCTTTTTCTGTGAGGGAAGCAGAGGGTATATCGGGCTGAGCGCTTCCCCACTGGCGGTAACCATGCAGCTCAGAGCCTGCCCCCATGAGGATGGATGCCCAGTTAATGGCGGAAACAGAGGGTAAAACAGATCGGTTTTTTACCGTCCAAGCACCATTTTCTTTCATTTTTTTTAGTGTGGGAATTTCATCCCAGTTTACGTAAGCGGATCCGAAACCGTCCCAGCCGATCAGCACGACATGCTTAATCGGATTTTGTTCCGACGAAGTTTCCGCGAATACAGAAGTCGTAACAAAAAAGGTTAATAAAAACAAGAAAAATGGAATTATAAAATGTTTCATGACAGGTTCTCCTGTATATACTAAAAAGGAAGGAAAAATTATATCTGACATACGATAAAATCATACGTTTTCGGAGATTATTCTTTTACGGAAAATATCTACTTTTGCTTTCAGGGAAAACTGCTAGCACTACTAAATTTTTGTTTTACTCAGCCAGAAAGCAGGCTTTTCATACATTACGAAATGACACGAAAATGAAAATTTATACCGCATCAGATATAAAAAAACGAAATTCGTGTCATAACGTGAAATTTTAGTGAAGTAAAATGGTAACCGTATGCCAGATATAAAGGAAGGAATTATTAATACAGAGGTTTTCCATAAATCAAAATTTTTCCTAAATGGAAGAAATCTTTTCGGTGTTCGGGTACGCGCCCGACTTTAATATACTTCGCTTTTATTGGCGCATCCGACAGATCGATTCGCCACTCTGGCTGCTCTTTCTCTGTCTGGAATATTTCCGTCCATTCTGTACCGTCTTCTGAAATCCAGACCATAAGAGGCATATTTCGCTGCTTATTTTGGCCAGAATTATGGGCGATCAAAATGCCTGAAACTTCCGCTGGACCCGTTAAAGTAACGATCGCCCATGGAGAAGTTTCGTTATTTGTGTGAAAGGTTCTGCCAACTTTTCGTGTCGTGTCGATCGTGCTGAGATATAACTCCGGTGTGTCATAACTTCCAGAAGAAGTCGAAATTTTCAGCATTCCTTTATCAGAAAGGAGTTTCCCGCCAAAATCTTCCTTGGGATAAGGATTCTCCATATTTACAGGAGAAAGTTTACGCATTAAATGACTGATCTGTGTGAACATGGGCAGATTATCCTTTTGTGAGGCAGTTCGCACCATGCCACGTAAAGCACGATTTATACTGTTTTTTTCGGAATCTTCTGTAAGATGTTTAGCAAAAGTTTTATTGAGGATTTCACCCAATTTTTGACATAAAACTGGATCCTGTACACACTGGTCGGCACCCCAGGAAAGGGTGGTACTAAAAAGGTTCGGCGTGTTAAATTGAACGTCTAAAACCACCTGAAAGAGTTTAAGCGCAATTTCTTTATCATTTTCCAACAGTTTTATCTGATTATCCAAAACAGCGCGGAAATTAAATACTTCAGCAGTTGGAGTTTCTGACTGACGCATTTTTTTATGGAAAAGAACAAGATACTTAAAAGTTTCTTTCTTTCCGCCATTTTCCATGCATATGGGTAAAAAATGAGTATTTATTAGAGACCATGCGCTTTCCTGGTGATCTTTTAATCCGAGAATAACACTTGCCGCCCATTTTTTCCAGACGTCATAAGGAGCATTCGTTTTTTTCATCCAGTTTGCGTACGCGGTGTGAATTCCATAATGAGTAGGACTCGTCGCGAGAGCCGCACGATAAAGTGTGTTAATATCAGGTGAATATTCTTGCTTAGGAGAAATTTCCAGAGAGATAGACCTTCCCCCGCCAGCGTTAAAATACTGAACTTCGATCGGATGCTTTCCTTTTGTTAATTCCAGCTCGGCAGTTTTTAGCGTGGCGCCATGTTCTCCATCATGATCTATCACCGTTTTTCCATTAATAATTAGTCTGGATCCGTCATCAGACGCTAAATTTACTGTATAAGTTCCGGTACGAAGAATCTGTAAGGAACCTGTCCAGCGAATCGCGATTTTATCTTTTTGTTCAAAATCATTAATATTCAGACCTTCCACAGATTTTTCTTCAATTACTTCTGATTTCGAGAAATCCGGTAATTTTCGCCCCGGGCACTGGACGGCCAGGGCTTTAAGATCCGTTAATTTCGCAGTAGGATAACGCAGTTTTTTCAGGGTTTCCGCCTGGATATAAAGAAGCTCTGCTTTTGAGTTATTCGGATTTTTGAAAATCGACTCGACTAAATCCTGATCACTGAAACGGTGGGCATAAAAATTAAAGTGTACTCCCGTGTAGGGGCCGACATTATATGCCAGACGCCAGCGACCGTCGGTGGCGCGGAACATATAAGCACAGTGTGCCGGCTGTCCGCCAGTTACAGATAAAATTCCATGAGCTTTCGCAGCGGTAGATCCGAAAGTAGACAGAGCACCGCAGACACCACCAATTCGGTTCGCGATTTCTGAATCGGAGTAAATTCCGACCCACGGCATTTTGTAAAGTCGGCCCTGAACCGTATCACCAAAAAAGTTATAGTAATGGTAATTGCACAGCCAGCATGCTCCACCATAATTGTTAGGCAAGTAATTTACATATTCATTAATCCAGAGATTATCATAAGGGTGATTCAGAACGATAAAACGCCATTCTCGTGTGTCGTATTTATATGACGCTTTTTGCAGACGCTGCATTTTCGCCAGTCGGTAAAAGGATTCCAATAAATTGACGCTTATTTTTTCATTCGTCCTGGTGTTAAGCGCGATGGCTGTGGCGATATTTCTTCCCATGAACGATAAAACCCAGGGAGTGGGGCCTTTTTTTGATTTCATGATCCCAGGCCAATTATAACTCTGATAAACCAGTGTGTCCAGCAGAGTATATGCCTTGGAGGGATCCTTAATTGGCCCTGATTCCAGAAAGGATTCCAGCCAGTTCGTGCTGTTAAAGAACATATTCGCGATTACCACTCCACCATCCTTCTCAAGACATGTTTTAATTGTCGGAACTCCGATGAGTGTCATCGCTCGATACCTCAGCAGACATAATTTTTGTCGTGCTGTCATGCTTTTCGTGGAGGTAAGCACCTCTTTAAATTCTTTTTCATCGGCATCAAGAATTTCTTCCGGTGAAAGCTCTGAAAAATTACGTAATCCAGAAAATTCTTTTGCTAAAAGTGCTTTATTCGCACCAGGAGTCCGTTCTGTTAATGGAGAGAACATGTCCTCCATAAGTTCTTCCAGGGTACGAAGTTTTACAGGAGATTCTTCTCCCCATTCTTTCAGCCATCCGGCCGCTCCGATTCCCCAGCGAGTCGTGGAGTCCATCAGCACTACTTTTTTCAGTAACTGAATATGTTCTTCCCGCCGTTCCGGATCTTGCCGATATAAAACGAAAGGAAGCAGTTCTAAAACCTGTTTCTGCTCGACGGTTAATTTATCGTTTCTTGGGTCATTCTGCTCCTGCTGAATGTATTCCTCTCCCTCAGTAAAATTATTATTATTTCTAAATTCTGAAACTTTATTTCCATATCTCTGGAAGCTAAAGTTAAAGAAACGTCGCCAGCCAGTTTTATCATCCGGATCCTGTTTTTCCATGACCTGCCAAACTGATTTAAATCCCCTATCAGAGCGCAGATGCCCCAGGGAAGAAAGCGGTATAAGCATCTGGAAAAATTCTGCGGCAGAGTTCACCGCGGATTCTCCTGAACCGGAAAGTGCTTTTTCTTTCAGTGGAAGGGCCTTTTTCCACACCTGAGATATCTGTCTGACCTTTAATTGCCAGCGTTTCGGTGTAATATTATAAGGTATATTCCCCCAGATGGCAAAACACTCACCCTGCGGCGTATACATGGCCATGGCCGGAAACTGATTTATCGGAACTTTTAGTGACTGTACCGGTGCGTTGGCCGCCTTTACGGATTCCGTCTCTTCCTGTGGTATGTCGAACGTTCCTGTTAAATATTCCTCCTGAAGACTTTTTTGAAGTTCCGAAGATTCCCATACTTTTAGTGCTGTTTCTCCAGAAACACACCAGTCGCTGCCATGATAATAAATTAAAATTGGTCGGTTTTCCGCTGCCGCACGCTGGCGCAGGTCAGATGATGGGGTCTCCGCACATAAAACTTCTGTGAAGCACAGCAACAAAGATAATAATAAAACTCTTTTCATGGATAATTCTCAAAATAAATAATAAAAAATATTACAATAAAAAATGAACGATTATATAAATTTTGTTTACTTTTTACTCTATATACCCGATGCACTATAAATTTCCGTTTTCCAGGCATGTAGCTTCGGCCGGAAATGCCTGTTTTCAGAGCCGCACGAAACGGAAATTTAAAGTGGAACCAGTATAATTACCAAAAACTTACACGTTTCATGGCCGTTTTTCTGTTATCTTTTGGATGCGATTCTGAACACGGCAAAAATCGTTACGATAAACTCGTGTGAAACATCATCCATGGAAGTGAAATTTCTGGTATTTAGAGTATAAGACCAGTTTAATTTTAAATAAAATATATTTTATTGGCAAGAGGGGAAAAAGATAAAAAAGAAAAAAATTTTTATGCGCTCTATATGACCTGTTTCATATATATACTGGTTCCACTTTAAATTTCAGTTTTTGTGGCTCGGAAAGCAGCCATTTCCGGCCGAAGCGAAACGCCGGGGACGCCAAGTTTTATAGTGCATCGGGTGTAAATACTTTTCTGGTCTTTTTGCTGTGTCTGAATCCGAGCAAAAATTTCATATGCTCACATCGTGGAAGAGCATGTTCAGTGGTTTATTGTACTTCTATTTCCGATAAAGATTTTCTCTCTAGCTTCCAGCTATCATTTCGGATTCCCCATGCTTCAAATATTTCCATGCTAATTCCGAAATGAATATAACTGACCGAATAGTCACACATTCCCATAAGAAAAGAATTTGGGTGCGGCCCGCCAAAAGCGAACACTGGTTCCGTATTATCTTTTGTATCTTGTGTAGGATGAACAAAAACGGGATTTTCATGTTTCACGAAACGGAGAATATCATCGTCAAAACCCACATCCCATCCCTGGTCGTCACCCCGGGCAGTTCCTGTATCATAAGCATTCGCATAAAGATATTTTTCTCCCAGCATGTACGTATAACTGACACCATCTGAAATTTCGTCCAGTTTAACACCAAAACGTCTCTGAAAAACCCCATTCGAAACCATGGTATTTTTTTCCTCCCAGCCAGGAAACGGTCCGATAAACGGCTGTTTTTGCCAGGTTTCTTCGGAAAACTGATTCATACCCTCTCCATTAAGAAATTCAGTAATATTTTTACCATCTCCTGCGTTTCCTGCGTAATCAATTTTTCCCATCATACCGGGACGTCCAGAATTATAAAAAACACTTTCAGAGGGTCTGGCCACACCAGAACGGCGTGAAGGACAGTAAAAATTAGGAATCGGTGTCCTCTGTGCCGACATTAAATCTTCGCGAAGCGTGTCAGAATTCTTTCCCATTTCATAAACATCCGACCGTTCCATATAAGGAAGAATGGCGTAAGCCCAGCCGCCGGGCTGAGTCGTACCTGGCGCACAGTTCGGATCTCCTGCCCAGAGCGTTCCCCAGCCTCCTGGCGGAAGGGTGCCCTGAGAAGATTCATAAGAGGAGCATGCAAATAACATTTTTTGAATATTTACAGTACATTTTACCTGGCGCGAAGATTCCCGAGATGAATTAAGCGCGGGAAATAATAATGCCATTAACATGGAAAGGCCAAGAAAAACTAGAAATGATGCGATTATAAAAAACGTAATCATGCTGCCAATTTTATTCTTTTCCCTGGTCGGAACATCCGCAGCATCCATCCGCGGAATGGGAAAATGAGAGCCTATTTCACTGGTTTTTTCACTGATCGGATATGGATATTTTTGATTCATGTTTTTTTAAGAAAAATAAATAAAGTTATACTGAATAAACTATAAATTAGCCGGCTTTAAAAGTATTTTATTGTGTATCGGGCACATAAAGGTATAAAAATGAAAAACGCCTCCGGCAGAGTATGTCACAATCTAAGATATTTTACTTTTTTTGTTTCACGAAATCAAGTAATGTATCAGAATATTAGAAAAAAAGCTAAAATTTATATATTATAAAATAAAAAGACAAAAAAAGAAAAAAGCTTTTACTCTTTATAAATTTTTCGTTACATATAAAAGCACGTCATGATTCTATGATTTTTTACTTCTTTTATTTCATAACACGGTATACGAAAATCCTTACATGAGATTTTATGTAAGGATTTAT
>JAUNBR010000012.1 GCA_030527015.1 Planctomycetia bacterium | reverse complement strand
ACTCCCATCCACTATAAATTTCACATTTTCGTGCGCCGACAGACCGACATTTTTTTCGGCAGACGGACGAAAAAACCTGTGTATCCGTTACATAAATTTTAAGTTAAGGTGGTATCAGTATAATATTTTATTGTCGGATGTACTTATCCTGTTATTCCTTATTCTCTTCCGCGATTATTCTCATGAGTCGAAAAACGAGAAAACTGCCAGACGAATTTCGGAACGGATTTACTCTTATAGAAATTTTAGTAGTCGCAGGCATTCTTTCCCTGTTACTGGCGTTACTGCTGCCGGCGGCCATGCATGTTCGGGAAGCTGCGCGGCGGTTTCAGTGCTCCAGTAATATGCGACAAATTGGGCTGGGAATCCTGTGTTATGAGGGAAACTATAAAAGATTACCTCCCTCACATACAAAATCGCCGGACCATAATATTTTAACATTTATTTTACCTTTTATTGAGCAGGAGCAGGTATATAAAAATTTTGACTTAAAATTAGACTGGAATAAAGGAAAAAACGCAGAGGCACGAAAGGCGGAAATCCCCATTTTTCGCTGTCCGAGTGCCCAGATCGGCCCACGCAGTCATATTTCAGATTATGCCGCGAATGTAAAAATTCAGCCGGCGGTTTATAATCCTCTCATTAAAAGAGGAATCGCGACAAAACGAAAATTATGGTATAATATGTTACGCCCTGACCAGCGGCCCGTCCGAGTGGCCGAAGTAAGAGATGGCATGTCATACTCCATGCTTTTTTTTGAAGACGGTGGCCGACCATACGGTTACGAAAACAGAACGCACACCGGTTCCACCTCCATCACCGGGGCCTCCTGGGCAGATGTCGACGCATTTTATTATACTCACTCACCATGTAACGAAATCCAGTTAATGAACTGCACGAATATGAACGAAACCTTCAGTTTTCACTCCGGCGGATGCTTTTTTCTTTATGGAGACAGCTCCGTCACCTTCCATTCAGAAGAAATTAATCCCGAAACTTTTTTTAGCCGTTTCACTTATAATCAGAGAGACCGTGTGAATGATGAATTTTAAAGCTCCAGTTTTCTCATGATTTTCATGTATTTAATATCCAAGACACGATAAAATTCCGCTTCACCAGTATTTTTGCTTCACGGCAGGCTTTCAGAACTGCACAAAACGGAATTTCATGTGGAATCAGTAAAAATTACTGGTTCCGCCTTCATTTCCCGTGTTCCACACAGCTCTGGCGGCAAGCATTTTTTTCACCGAAACAAAAATGCTGGAAAAACAGAAATTTATCGTGCATCGGAAATAAAATTTTCACCTGATTTTTCGTTTTTATTAGTGACACATAATTTTCGATAAAATTTCTCTCACGTAAGAATAAAAAAACAGATTTTTGATGGAAACAAAAATATCGGCCGATCGGCACTCAGAAAAAATGAAAATTTATCGTGCATCAGATATAAAAAATAAATTTTGTCTTATATCGTTCCCACCGACAGACTTCCTGCCCGCGGAAAGATCCGACTGAGTAAAAATTTACTGTAGTTTTTTAGATTACATCTTACTTTATTTGAAGTACAAAAACAGAAAGAACAAAACATGGAAATGATCGACTTAATCGCCCAGTTTTTTAAAGATATGCCTCGGCAGGGCCCCGGCAGCCAAGAAAATACATCTCGCGCACTTTCATTTATCCCGAATTTACCGGAAAACGCAAAAATACTGGATGTCGGATGTGGGACCGGTGCACAGACTCTGGTTTTAGCACAGGAAACACAAAATATTCATGCCACGATTCACGCCACGGACACCCTCCCTATTTTTTTAGACATTTTACAGCAAAAAACTAAAACGGCAGGTTTAGAAAACTCTGTATGTGTCGAAAATGTGTCCATGATGAATTTACCGTATTCTCCTGAAACTTTTGATTTAATCTGGGGGGAAGGTTCTATTTACCTTATGGGTTTCGAAAACGGTATTCGTTCATGGCGGCCTTTCCTGAAACCCGGTGGTTTTCTTGCCGTTTCGGAAATCAGCTGGTTAACGGCATCTCGGCCACAGGAACTGGAAAATTATTGGAAAGAAATATACACAGATATCGATTTAACTTCCAGAAAAATCGCGCTGCTGGAAGAAAATGGTTACACGCCAGTCGCACATTTTGTCTTTCCTGATGACTGCTGGACGACGCATTATTATAACCAGATTCGTACACGTATCCCTAATTTTTTAAGTCAGTATGCCGATGAGCCGAAAATTTCGTCACTTATCGAAGAATTTTCGCAGGAAGCTGAAATGTATCACCGTTTCGGGAAATATTATTCATACGTATTTTATATCGCACAAAAAAATGAGGATCCAGTGAAATAATTTTCTGTTTCTTATATTTATGTTCAGAAACCTCCGTTTCATCTGGCTGTGAAATTCCTTTTTCCATTTTTTTTGTTAAAATTTTAAACTGGAAGAGATTACCCCGTTTTTTCCAGTTAATTTTTTTAAATCCCCATTTTTATACCCGATACACTATAAAATTCTGCTTCACCGAGATTTTGCTTCGCAGTAAATACCTGCTTTCAGAACGGCACAAAACAAAATTTTAAAGTGGACTCAGTGTAAAAACAGAAAATATGCTGCTTCACTCAAAAATTTCATTTTTCAAAATAAAAATATTTTCAAAAAATGTTACGTTTTTTGAATTTTACACAGATACGCCAGTAAAATCTCGCATATCACTGGCTCTCTTTTAAAAAAATAAAAATTCTCAGCAGACCGAACATAAATTTATTATAATCCGTTTAATACATGATATTTTACGGAAATTATATTTTTTTTGAGTTTTTTTTATTTTTTCTGTTGAAGTTTCTCGAAACTCTGCTAACATATATATTTAGGAGAGATTTTTTGTAAGTGCAAAAAAGCAGCTCTGGAAAATTTTCCTGTCCTGTGGCCGGTAAAAGATGAAAAATTATGTTTTGATTTTTTATGTTTTACCTCACGCACTATAAATTACAGTTTTCTGGCTTTTTTATAGAGAAAAACGCCTACGAAAAACCATTTCGCTCGCTGGCAAAATGTCAGAACACAGAGCATCATGGAGAAGCTGAAATTTTATGTGAAAACAGATCATTTTAAGTAAAAAGTAACATTTATCAGTTTTTAAAGGACAATTTTTATGTGTCTGATGGAATTTATCTGGAGAAGTCTGTGCTTTTTTATAAGCATCTGGCTCCGCGTCTGGCGGTATCTTACAGATAAATCGTGGTTTTTTATGCAATTTTTGTATAAAAAACTGTCTTTTTTGAGCAGATTCTTCTCAAAAATCACATTTTTCTTTCTTTCAGCGTATAAAGATTTCCACTTTTTGTATTTTTTTACAAAAGAAAAGTATGTCATTTTTGATTTACTGTGTATTTTGTATATAAAACGAAAATATTTGTTCTTTTTTTACCTCTTCAGGACGGTATTCCCATCTCAATTTAAATTTCATTTTTATCATGCCTCGTCAGCATTCTTGCCTCCGTGCAGGTTTTACTGGCAGAAATGCTCGCTTTTTCAGTTATGTTAGGCGAAAATAAATACCGAAAAGTGAATTTTATTGTGCATCGGGTGTAAAATTTTTCATCTGTTACTGTTTTACACCAAAAAAAATTTTGGTTTCTCTAAATCTGCGTTTTTGTCTTCACACCATTTTTATAAAAATGTTTGTGAATCATACGATAAATTTATGATGGAACCCAAAAAAAATCTCTCTAAACTGCCTCCACTTTAAATTTATGTTTTCTGCGGTTCTGAAAGCAGGATTTTCAGCGAAACAAAATGCCGAGGAAGCGGAATTTTATCGTGTATCGGGTATAATTTTATCTGAAATTATATTTTTACCTGAAACATTCTGTGTCTGTTTTTTTACTGAATTTTTTATAAATTTCAGTTTTAACACGGCCACGGAAGCTGGTCTTCTCCGACGTATTATAAATTTTCGTTTCTCTGGTATTTTGTACTGCGTGAAAAACCTGGCGTTTAGAATCACATCCTGATTCTCGTAAATTTCCATTTTTTTGGCTCTGAAAGCATGCGTTTTCGGCGCAGCAAAATGCCGAGAAAATGAAAATTCATAGTGCATCGGGTATAAACATACGTGGATTCAGAAGTATTTCCTTCACAAAATGCCAAAAATCTGGATTTTATACTGGTTTTACTTTAAATTTTTCATTTTTTGAGCGGCCACAAAAGAAGTATTTTTATTTCGGCATCTGCTGCCAGAGAAGCAAAAATATGCCGGCCTGTCGGAGACGGGGAATGTGAATTTTTATAGTGCATCAGATATACTGGTTCCACTTTAAATTTTCGTTTTGTGCTGCTCTGAAAGCAGGCATTTTCAGCGAAGAAAAATGCCGGAGAAGCGGAATTTTATCGTGTATCAGGTCATAACATTCAGAATTTATTTAATCACCCTCTTCATAATCATGAGGTTTATGTATGTGGAATATTATTATACAGCCTGTCGCGGACCATCTCGGTCTTTTTATTATGGTAATCTCTGCCTCCATTTTAGGCAGTTATTTTTTAGTCCGTAAATTGGATAAAATGCGACTTGTGGACGCCGAAACACGTGCCCGGAATATCGAAAAAAACGCCCTGGAGCAGGCAGAGCGTATTCGTCAGGATGCCGAGCTGGAAATTAAGCAAAAACAGTTGGACGCGAAACTGGAAGCGGAAAAAGATCTCCGTATTTTACGGGAAGAATTACATGAGCGTGAGCGCACTTTAAATAAACGGGATGACGCACTGGCACAGCAGCAGGAGCAGATAAAAAAACAGGAAAAGGTAAATGAAACCACACAGCGAAAGCTGGCGGAAAAAATCCGAGATCAGCAGCAGAGAAGTGAGGAACTGGAAAAGCTCATTCATAAAGAGCGCGAAACGCTGCACCAGATCAGCGGACTTTCGAAAGAAGAGGCCACGAACAGAATTTTAAGTGAACTGGAAAAAGAGCTTCAGCATGATATGGGCCAGCTTATTTTGAAGCATGAAAAGAAAATGCAGGACACCTGTGAGGATATTTCGCGTGAAATCCTTCTGTCTTCTCTCCAGCGGTACGCGGCCGCCCATACCGCGGAGGCCACCACCAGCACGGTGGATATTCCGAATGACGAGATGAAGGGAAGGATCATCGGGCGAGAAGGGCGAAACATCCGGGCTTTCGAAAACGTCACCGGTGTGGACGTGATTATAGACGACACACCCGGAGTGGTTATCGTCAGTTCTTTTGACACCATCCGCCGGGAAATTGCACGTCAGGCTCTGGCGAAACTAATCATCGACGGACGAATTCATCCTTCTCGAATCGAGGAAATCGTGCTTCAGACGCAGGAACAATTAGAAAAAATGGTCCAGAAAATCGGTGAGGAAGCGTGCATAGAAGTCGGATTCCCGAACATTCATGATAAAATCGTAAACCTGCTTGGCCGCCTGCATTACCGCACCAGTTACAGTCAGAACGTTTTGCGCCACAGTATCGAAGTGGCATTCCTTTCTGGGATGATCGCCGAGCAGCTTGGCCTGGACGAGCGTCTGGCGCGCCGGTGCGGCCTGCTGCATGATATCGGGAAAGCGGTGGATCATGAAGTGGAGGGAGGGCATCCAAAAATTGGTGCCGATTTATTAAAACGTTACGGGGAGCCTAAAGAAGTCGTGGCTGCTGCCTTACATCATCATGATGATTTTCACGTCGAGCAGATTTACACGGCGATCGTCGCGGCGGCGGACGCGGCCAGCGCATCCAGACCGGGTGCCCGACGAGAAACCCTGGAGCGGTATATTCGCCGCATGGAAGAGCTGGAGACGATCGCCTGCGAAATGCCGGGCGTCGAGCAGGCTTTCGCCATTCAGGCTGGCCGGGAGCTGCGCGTACTGGTTTCCGCGAAAGAGACTTCCGATGAAACGGCCGCGAAAATTTGTCGTGAAATCGTCCGCGCTTTCGAGGAGCGTTTAAGTTATCCCGGCGAAATTCGTGTTACCGTCATTCGAGAAACTCGGTTCACCGAAATCGCGAAATAACCTTCCTCTTTTACCGTGATTTATACTGGATCACCTTTTAAATTTCCGTTTTATACTTTACTGAAAATTTATACTTTACTGAAAACAGATATTTTCAGTGAAACAAAATGCTTATGAAGCGGAATTTTAGAGTGATCGGGTATATGATGCATGAAATACTATTTTTTATAGATACATAAAACAGAAGGATAAAGTAAATCCGTAAAATAAGCACGGACACGTACGTCGATGATTTTTCCAGTGAAAACTGGATGTCTCTCGGAATACTTTTTCATTAAATGTTTTTTATAAAATTTACCTGACATTACCATGGATGCACCGAAATTCTCTCTTTTTGCCTGGGCGCAGCTGGTTCGCCTGCCGAACGTTTTTACCGTCTGGGCGGATGTTATCATGGCGTTTTGCATTACACTCTGTGCAAGTATTTTTCATTTAACCGCATGGGAATATGCTTTTTTGGGAATTTTTATTTTCGCCTCCACGCTCTGTTACTGGGCAGGAATGATCCTAAATGATGTCCACGATTTTCCTGAAGACTCACGGCGGAGAGCAGAACGCCCTCTGGTAAACGGTAAAATTTCTTTAATGACCGCAAAAAAAATGGGTTACGTTATGCTTCTGGCAGGCGGATTCATGTTTCTGGCAGTCACTGTGCTGGTAAGATTTTTATCGAATCCTGATTTACTGGAAAATCACGAACACTTTTTTCTTCAAAAATGGCAGAATGCCGGTCTGACTTTTTTCGTGATTTTACTTTTCATTCTCAGCATCCTTTTTTATAACACACGTCTAAAAAATACTTGGGCTGGGCCATTTTTAATGGGCGCATGCCGCGCGCTGCATTTACTCGTTATTTTCCTTATTCTTTCGTGGCACGGAACTCTAAATATTACCTCCGCGGATTCCCCTTTATGGATGATTCCCGCGTTTTCTTTTATTTATATTACCGGCCTAACGTTTTTCGCCCGGAATGAAACGGAAGAAGAGTATCAAAAAAATGGTCTTTCTCAGCAGATTTTGTCTGTATGCGCTCTTACCGGTGGTATTCTGATTTTACTGCGTTTTGTGGAAAAACTGAAAATATTCGCGCCAGATTCTCTTATCTCTGGAGTAACTCAAAATCCATGGATGTGGCAGATTCTTATTATATATCTGGCGGTATTTGTCGGCTTAAGAACATTTAATGCACTTCTGAATGGCTCTGAAAAACGGATTCGCCGCGGCGTAAAACAGGCTATTTTTACATTATTTATGGTGGATGCCGCGCTGGTTTTTACGGTCTCTGGAATTTTTACCGCTGGATTTATTCTTTTGATGATTTTCCCAGCTACGATCCTCGGACGATTTTTTTATAGCACATGAAACGATTTCTCTCCTGGTCTGATACGAAAAAAGTTTAATTTTCGTTTTATCTTGGTTTCCTTTTATCTCCGACGCACTATGAAATTCCATTTTCTCGACTTTTTTTCTTCGCTGAAAATACCCGAAAACAGAAATTAAAAGGAGAACCAGTATAAATTTTCGTTTTATATCCGATACACTATAAATTTTCGCTTCCCGGCATTTTGTTTCGCGGAAAAAGCCTGCTTAAAGAGCCGCATAAAACGGAAATTTAAAATGGAACCAGTATATATGCTGCTCTGAAAAAAGAAATTTTCACCGAAGAAAAAATGCCGGCCTGTCAGCAGACAGAGAAACAAAATGAATCGTGCACTGGGTATAAAAATTCCACTTCCTCCGCTTTATTATGTTCTTTATACGGTCATTAAAAATAAATATTTTTTAAAAAAGCAAAAAGTCTGTCTGTCGGCAGACATGAACACCAAAAATTTAACCTGCTTCGCGTAAAACGTACTTTCGTATCTGATTCTGATTTAAATTTCTGTTTTATACGGCTCAGAAAACCTCATATTTTCAGTGAAGTAAAATTTAGGTCTGTCTGCCAGTGGACAAGAAAAGCGGAAAATATACCTGTATCGGAGATAAAAACAAAATTTTTTATGGATTCCCGTTACATTCATAAATTTCCATTTTATGTGGTTCTAAAAACAGATTTTTTGGCCCTGGATTCCAGACTGGCAGGGAAGTAAAAAAATTAAGAAAACGGAAAATTATCGCGTATCAGATATATAATTCATCGCGGAAACAGTATTTTATGTAAATACAGGAAAATAAAATTTCACCTGCGTCAGATACATTCACATCATCTGTTTCAGTAAAAGAAGTAAAAAATTAAAAAGAAGATAAAGACAGATAAAAAAACAGACGTGTAAAATATGTCGTTACTTGCACAGGAATCTCTTTCCCTGATTCGGAAAATGGCCCTTAACAAAAAGAGAAAAAGTAAATTCTCAAAATACGATTATGTTAAGCCAAATTGTTCCGATAAAATGCACCGAGCTGCGACAAAATTACACGCCGAAGGAATATATATTTCAAACTATTCTGAAATTGTTGTGAAAAAACTATTAATAAAACGAAAATTTGATAATAAGTTTTATGAAACCTCCTGTTATAAATCCATGTTTTTAACCATTACGATAAAATAAATCCAAAACATGAAAGTGGGGGCATTCGTTTAACCGCAGGAAACGATTAAACCGCCCCTAAAACAGGTTTAATTTTTACTCGGAAATTATACATGATGACGCTCCATTATGATTAAGGATTACATCCACGAAAAATAAATTATTTTTTGAAACTTTACCTCCTTATTTTCAAAAAAATAAATCTAAATCACGTACATTCCTATTAAAACATTACAACAAAAGAGACAGAAAACTTCCTTTCACAAGTTTTCAGACATCCATCAGAAAGGTTAATTGAAACGTTACCACGCTGGTATCACTCACACATTCCTTACACCACGCTCCATGAAGAAAACTGGTTCTGTCAATTTATCGACTCTTCACCAAAAAGCCATTTTTACGCGCCTAAAATTACTCCCATTTTTTATTCATAAGAAAATCTCTAAAAATGAATGAAAAATCTTCTTCATTTTGGCGCCACGCGGAGGATTTCACATTTATACCTCGGCGAAGCTAATTTGGACGGACCCGTAATTAAGGGAATTTAACAAATTTTCTTGGAGGGGTTACTTCAGCTTTAATAGCCTGCGATGACCCATACGCCCTACTATAAAATATAAAAAACATTTTTTTGGGAATTTATTTTTAATACTTTCATTTCAAAATAAATCCCAAAATAATAAGTGATAAACCGGAATACTTTTTCTAAACTAGTTTCACTTTTCGTTACTTTACAAACTTTTTATACCCGATACACTAAAAAATTAGCTTTTCCGGCATTTATGCTTCACGGAAAATTATACTCCCGGAATTACGCACCACCGTTTCCATGTTCTCATAAAAAAGGAAATTTAAACGAAAACCGGGATAAAGGAAAATAAGTGTAAATACTAAAAAAATGGTATCTAAAGTAATTTACAATTTTCGAAATGCCAGTTTTTACATCCCACAAAATCTGAAATGAAAAGTGACACCCGTATATAAATTATATCGGCTTAAAAACCCCTTTTTCATAAAAAGAAAAACTAAATTACCTTTATATTTTACTTTTTTTATTAAAGGTGATTATCATGACCGTTTTTAATGGTATAACATAAACAGCACATGATAAAATTCCGTTTTTTTGGCCTCTCACTCAATTTTTTAAACCGCGCTGCGTCATTAAAAAATGAAATCGGAATGCCAATTTTTATTTATATCTTATGATATTTTATAAAATAAAAAAGTGGCAAAACCCCAAAAACATCACCCTCTTCCTTACATTAATATTTTACTCTCACTTCATAATACATGTCAAGACAAAAAAAGCATTATTTTTTAATTTTTTTAAAAAAATAAGAAAATTTTCTTTCACGCAATTTTTATTCCTTTTTAGAAAAAAATATTTACAGTCCTATTTTTCCCACTTTATTTATAATTATATATCCACTTTATAATTATATATCCGCTCCGATATAAAAATTCTTTTTCCGCGTCCGCCGAAAACATCATTTTTACCTCCCCATGACCACGACACGCCGAAATAAAAATTTCCATTTTATACTGGTTTTCTTTTTCATTTCCGTTTTATGCGACTCTGAAAGCTGACATTTTCAGCGAAGATAAAATGTTACGGAAGCGGAATTTTATCGTGCATCGGGTATATCCTGATTCCACTTTAAATTTCCATTTTATGTACTTCCAAAAGCAGGCATTTTCAGCAAAGCAAAAAAAACAGAAAAACGGAATTTTTTTCGTGCATCAGGTACAAAAATGCCTAAAAAACAAAAATTTATCTTACATCAGAAAAAAACTTATACTGATTCCACTTAAAATTTCCATTTTATGCGCTTCCAAAAGCAGGCATTTTCAGCGAAGCAAAATGCCGAGGGAGCAAAAATTTATAGTGTATCGGGTATAAAAAGCTAAAATAAACAGTATCTCCCGAATAAAATCAGAACCATTTTCTGTTTATTCATGACCCGCACGAATCGTTTTTACATCTGAAAAAGTTTCCATTCCATGCGAAGATCCATGTAAAACTTTTCTTTCCATACTGGAACCCGTATGACTGACCGGTCTGGGCGTACCACGAGATGAACCGGTGCTGCGCTCCAAATGATAATCTATCATAAAAGTAATCGGGCCCAGCGTAAACTTATCTCCTGGTAATAACTGTACTTCCTGACTGGAAAGACGCTTACCTCCAAGATATGTACCATTCAGAGAACGCATGTCTTGTAAATATACCATTCCCCGATATTCAAAAAGCCGACAGTGACTCCGACTCACTTCAGGATGCGCGATTACCAGATCGGATCTCTCTCCCCGCCCTAACGTAACGGGTAACAAAAGTTCCACTTCTTGCTGGTCCGTCTTACAGTTCAGAACTTCTAATCTGATATACATTTTTTGAGTCTCATTTCGAAGTGATTAAAAATAGAATTTTTTTGATTATATACACTTTTATACCGATTTCATTTTCTATTTATCCTGATTTTATTTTGATTTTCCACTTCATACAGCTCTAAAAAACAGGTACTTTTATTAAAAAATTCAGGAAAATTAAAAATTTCTAGATAATATATCTGATGAAAATGCACTATTAAAATTTATCGGGCATGAAATACAAAATACACTATAAAAATTATATAACGTTTAATGAAATTATCAAGTATTTTTTCTGATTTATACCATTTTTTCGAAATATATGAGATTTTTTTTCGTTTTCAGTAATAATTCATATTTAATCGCCTGAATATTTTTAATTTCTATTTCAATTTTTATTTAAGTTTCGTTCAGCCATGACGTTAAAATATTCTACTTATTACAAAAATTCTTAGGAAAAAAATGTCTCGTAAAATGAATTTATACTGATTATATTTCAAAATTCCATTTTTGTGCGGCTCTAAAACCAAAATTCTTATATCCGATTATAAAATTCCGCTTCTCAGGCATTTTATTTCGCTAAAAATGCCTGCATACGCCGGACAGAAAAAGCGAAAATCTATTATGCATCGGATATAAAAGCAGAAATTTATAATATATCGGAAAAAAAGTAAAATTATATATGTTCTTCCAGTGATTCCGTTCCTTCTGAAATTTCCAAAAAATCAAAATGATTCATTTTTTTTCTTTTCTGTATGAATTCCAGCCATCTGCTCAAAATTACATATGCCGCGATTTTATCTCGCCGTGCTTTACGTTTTTTTTTCCCACCAAGAGAACACATCAGTTCATCCGCAGCACAAGATGAATAACGCTCATCAAAATAACATACCGGAATTTTTGTGACAGACGCCAGCCAGGCACCAAATTTCCTGGCTTCTTTCGATTTTTCGCTCTCATCACCACTCATATGAACGGGTAATCCCACGACAAAAAGAGTGATTTTACATTCCTGAACTATTTTCTGAAAATATTTAGCATCTTCTTCCACATTTCTTCGAGTATAATTTTCCCATGGACTGGCAATTTTTCTGTCAAAATCACATAATGACACACCGATTCTTACCGTTCCATAATCGATTCCCGCGACTCTTCCTTTTTCTGTTAATAAACTCTCTTTTTCCATTATTTTCTACCTGTTTTAGTTTACCCTGTTTCCACTTTAAATTTCCGTTTTATGTGGCTCTGAGCCAGCATTTTCTACGAAACAAAAATATCGGTGAAGCGGAATTTTATAATCGGGTATAATTTATTGAAAATTCATACCTTATTTATCTTTATAAGAAATAAAATATTTTCCATTTTTATAATATACTGTTTTCGTTTTCTGTTATTTTAACCAGAGTTATTTTTATGACCGTGAAGCGAAAATAATCATATCTCTGATACAAAATATTCAGGATATTCATGAAATACAAAAAAATAATTATCTGTACATCAGATACATCTTATTTCCTATTATAATAATTTATAGATAAAATTTCCATTATTTTATCCGTTTTTACTAAATTTTTTCAAAAATATTTAATTTATTCTTGATATTTTTTAAAAAGAAGGTTATTCTTAAAGAAATAATTTATATTTTTCGTGGGTCACTATAAATTTCCGTTTCCGCGATATTTTTGTATCACTAAATATACCTGTTTTTAGTATACTCATAAGGGAAATTTAAAGTAACACTTCATGTTATTTACTTCTTATCTCTTTTATACTGATTTCATTTTTATTTTTGGTTTTTGTGGCCACATATTCTTTTTTTTATTAAATACACTTTTCTCTTCATTTTCATTTATACGGATCTCACTTAAAATTTCTATTTTTCTCCGGCACGAAAGCAAAATACTGGTACGCCGACAGAAAAAGCGAATATTTATACCTGATGTATTATAAAATTCCGCTTTTCCGGCATTTTTACTTCGCTGAAAATACCTGCTTTCAGAGCCGCATAAAACGGAAATTTAAAGTGGAACCAGTATATAATGTATCATATACCACAGCTTAAAATTTATCGTAACTGATTATCATCCTTCCCCATTTCATACCTTAAAAAGGAGACTAAATTTCATGAAAAAAACATCTCACACATTTACCCGGCGACAATTTTTGGCCGCCAGTACTGCAAGTATTTTTTTACCATCTATTATTCCCGGTTCTGCCGTGGGATTAAACGGAAAACTTTCTGCGAATTCCCGTTTAATCACCATGGTCATCGGCGTGGGAAGCCGCGGCCCGGATCTCCAGTCTGGAGCCATGCGTGATCCAAATTTTCAGGTTATCGGTGTCTGTGACTGTAATAAAAAACATTTAATTGAACGTGGACAGAACCGAATTAATAATTATTATAAGAATAAAGACTGTTTAATTTTTTCTCATTATGAAGATATTCTCGCTCGGAAAGATGTGGATGTCATTATTAACGCCACACCGGATCACTGGCACACAAAAATTACAGTCGAAGCATGTATCGCAGGAAAAGATGTGTACTGTGAAAAACCTCTGACTCTGACTCCCATGGAAAGTCACCAGATCGTGCGTGCGGCAAGAATGTATAATCGTGTCGTCACCGGCGGCAGTCAGAGAGTTATGGAAGATTACGGATATATCGCTCCTATCATCCGTAGTGGAGCGATCGGCCACGTAAAAGAGGCTTATGTGACCGTCGGAAATCCTCCTAAAGAATGTTATCTTCCTGCAGAAAAAGAACCTGAATATCTGGACTGGGACAGGTGGCAGGGACAGGCTCCTGTGGCAGCTTATCATCCTGAGCGCTGCAGTGGAAGTTATGGAGGAGGATGGCGTAATTATTCAGAATACGGAAATGGTTTTTTGGCTGACTGGGGTGCTCATAAATTCGGCGGTACACTTTATATCATGGGTCTGGATGACCAGGAACCTGTGGAAATTTTACCACCTGAATCTCCTGAAAATCCGAATCAGGGATGCTGCGCCATTTATAAAAATGGTTTTAAACTTTATCATCGTGGCGCAAAAGATATATGTTTTGTAGGTTCTGAACGTAATTTTAATCATGGTGATGACAGAAATAAAGTAAAACCACTTCACTCCGTGGACATTCGCCGTTATCATGGAGGCGCTAAAAATATCATGGCAGATTTCGCGTACTGTGTAAGAAATCGTCTGCGCCCATTTCAAGATGTGGCTTACGCCGCGAATACCGCCACTTTATGCCAACTGATGAATATCTGTTATAAAGTAAATCGCCCGTTAAAATGGGACTCGGAAAAATGTGTTTTTATCGGAGATGAACAGGCTACAAAAATGGTTTTACGTCCCCAAAGATTCCCATATGTAATTCCCGTAATATAATCATTTTTATACAGATCTCACTTTATACATAAATAATATAATTAGTATAATTTCACTTTTTCTGTCTGCAGACATCATAACCGCATCATTTCATGACGCATAAAGTGGCAGATTTTAGACCATGTAAAATTAAAATTTAAAGTGAGCCTCATATCCATTTATATACCTGATTTTCCTTTAAATTTCCGTTTTACGGGGATCTGAAGCAGGCATTTTTCACGAAATAAAATGCTGGAAAGCGGGTTTTATAATGCATCGGATATATGCCCCACAGCACCCTCTGAATGCAGATTTTATATCCTCCTGCACCAGAGAAAATAATCCAAAAAAACATTTTTATCGTATTATCCTGTTTTGTTTTGAATTTCCTTTTATGCGGCTCTAAAAACGGACATGTTCTGTAAAACATATCTGCCGAAAGTGAAATACCAGAATGCATCAGGCATAAATATATCATTCTTTTTATACTCTAATTTTCCTTTAAATTTCCATTTTGTACGGCTCTGAAGCAGACATTTCCGTGCAGCAAAAATACCGAAAAACGGAAATTTATAGTGAATCGGGTATAATAATAAAAAAACGGAAGGTTTTAATCATGAAAATTATAAAAAATATATATCTCCATTTATTCTTCCTGGCCATTCTCTGTCTGACTGAAAATATTTTGTGTCATTCCATATACGCGAACGAAACACTAAAGATTCCTGAGATAATAACTCAGCTCAGTTCACAAGATACGAAACAGTGTGAAAATGCTCATGTTTCTTTAGTAAATCTGTGTATGAAGGCCGGCACGGACACCGATTTACGGAACGCGATAAATAAATCCATAACGGATGCTCTGGCTGCGGACGCCACTCCTGCGTTTACCCGGACCGAGCTTTTACAATTACTCAGATATACAGGAACAGAAAATGAAATTCAGATCGTTTTAACCCAATTAAAAAATAAAGAATACACTGTCTGTGACGAAGCGATTCGTACTCTGGCCGTCATGGGAGAAAAAGGTGTCGCCGCGCTTAAAGATTATCAAAATAACGCCGATCCTCGAATAAAAACGAGTATTCAAAATACTTTAACTCAGTTCCTTCAGGATCCCACGATTCCTGTGGAAACAGATTTTCCCATGAGTCTTCCTTATGCCGATCATTCTGTTCTGGAAACGTGGATGAAAAAATATGACACGTTATCTCTGGAAGAAAAAATCGGAATTCTTACTGCCATCACCCAGATCGGCGACAGAAAATATACTCCATACGCGGTTTCCGCAGCGAAAATGCAGCCTGAATCTAATAATGAAATGGCGGTGCTTCTGAAACGTACTGGAGTTTTAGCTCTGGAAAAGCTCGCCACGAAAAATGAAGTTTCTCTGATTATCGATTTAGCTCTGAATTATGATCATAACCTGATGATAAATTTAGCCAGCGGAATAATGTCTGAAGGTTTTGACGAAGCCTTATTAAATGCTCTTGGCTCCACCCAAGATAATAGAAGAAAAAGTGTTATTTCAGAAATTTTAGCACGGCGAAACTCAGGAGCTGCTCTGGATAAAATTTTATCGGAAGCTAAATCTGAAAACTGTGAAAACCGGCTGGTTATGTTTACGAATGCTGTCGCGGTGGCCGGAAATAACCACATTAATGACTTACTCGACATTCTGGTTTTATTTCCTCCCGGAGCTGAACGTGAAAAAGCAGAAAAGATAATTGTAGGACGCTGTGGTGGTTCTTCAGAAGCTGTGCGTGCCCGAATCGGAGATAATCCTCAGCCGTGGTTTTCACTGCTGGGGCGTATCGGAGATGATGCCGCATGGGAAATCATTAAAGCGGGAATACAAAATAAAGAAACACAGGATGCGGCAGTCCGAGGTTTATGTAATTTTCCTCACGCAAAATATGCTGGTTCCATGCGCGAAATTTTTGAAAACACAGATAATTTATTCACAGATTCACAAAAAATCGCCGCCCTACGTGCTTTTATCCGTGTCATTACATTACCCACGACGGATGCACCAGCGAATGAAAAATTGGCAGCTCTAGAATTCGCCATGAAAAAATCCACTCGGGATGAAGAACGAAAGCTCATTCTTAGCCGTATCAGCGCGATTCGAGATGTAAAAAGCGCAGAATTCGCGTATAAATATACAAAAATAGATTCCCTGAGAGAATCTGCGTATAAAGCTCTGGCGGATCTGGCACACCATAATAATCTTCGGCGTCCTAATAAAGAATATTTTATTCCTCTGCTGGATGAAATTATCGAAAAATGTCAGGATCCAAAAGTCGTGGAACGGTGTAAAACTTACCGCAGCATGATGCAATAATTGTCACCGTAAAATAAATAATTTACACACCGCTCTGAGATTTTTATTTCAGGCGGTGTTTTTTATACCCGATACATGACAAAATTCCGTTTCCTCGGCATTTTTGCTTCACTGAAAATGCCGGTGTCCAGAACTCATAAAACAAAAATTTAAAGGTAAATCAGTATATGCCTGATGCACTACAAAATTCCGCTTTTACAGTCTGCCGTGAGAACAGTCTGCATTTTTCTTCACAGAATATACCGGTTTTCAGAACCCACAAAACGAAAATTTAAATCAGAAGCAGTGAATGTGGATAAAATGTCATTTTATGTTTCTTTTTAAAGTTTTTATGTGGATAACTCACATTTTCGTGACATTCATCAAATTACTATAAATTTTGTATTTTATCCCTCTTAATTTTTTATCTTTTTCGTGACATTTCATCGACAGTAAATTGACAGGTTATCCACGTGGATAACTTTCCAATTATTTTCGTTTAAACCTATAATTTACGGATTATAAAGAAAGTGACATTCAGTTTTCGACATTCTTTTTACACGTTATAATAATATTATTTAAATATTAATATTATATTATTATAAAAAAATCTTCTTTTAGTGATTCTCTTTCGATTTTTAAGAACTAAGAAAACTAATTATCTTATAAAGTTAAACACATGGAATAATCTATTTACTTTAAACAAAATACCTAAAAGTAAAATTTATAGATTCAGTAAATTTAAGGATGACAGTTTACGTCTAATTAAGTATATAATTTTTTTTATGATTTCTTAAAAGATATATTTAATTTCCCATAAAACTATGATTTTAAAATATTTTTTCTTAATTTAAAATACACATACTTTTTGTACTGCATAAAATATACGGGCTTCTTTTAAAATTTCTGTTTTATTCTGCTCTGAAAGCAGATATTTTTTGTGAAGTAAAAATGCCGGGGAAGCGGAAATTTTATAGTACGTCGGGTATAAAACCCGTATGATTATGAAAATATCTATAAAAAATATAAAATAACGGGGAGTAGACAAATTTTCATCGGGCGTGTAAAATAAATATACTGTCTCCGCTTTAAATTTTCGTTTAATGCGTCTCTAAAAGCAGTTATTTTCAGTGAAGCAAAATTCCGGAGAAGCTGAATTTTATCGTGTATCGGATATAATAATTTCATATTATACGATTTTCCTATTATTAAGTTATAAAATATTCCATGAATGATTCTGTGTTATCCACTTCTTATTTTAATCCCATCAGCAGTACAGATTATTTACCTCTTTCTCAGATGCGGGAGTTACAGACTGTTCGATTACAAAAAATTGTGAATCTCGCATATGAACAGGTGCCGCTTTATCGAGAAAGAATGGCGGAAATGGGAGTATCTCCCAGGCATATTCAGAATATAAAAGACATATCTCTTTTACCGTTTACGAAGAAAACTGATTTACGAGATACTTATCCACGAGGGATGTTCGCGGCGGAAATGAAGGAAATCGTTCGTTTTCATGCGTCCAGCGGAACCACGGGAAAACCGATCGTCGTGGCATATACGCAGTCCGATTTAGATGTGTGGCGAGAGGTGGTCGCCCGGAGCCTGGCATCTTTTGGAGTGCAGAGAGGGGATATCGTACAAAACGCGTACGGATATGGACTTTTTACTGGTGGTCTGGGACTCCATATGGGAATCGAGTGTCTTGGAGCGACTGTCGTTCCAGTTTCCGTGGGAAATACAGAACGTCAGATTATGCTGATGCGTGATTTAGGGAGTACTGCGATTTCTTGTACGCCGAGTTATTTTTTACATCTGATCGATCAGGCCATGAGTATGGGCGTGGATATGCGGGAATTACCCCTGAGAATCGGTATTTTTGGTGCAGAACCATGGACGGAAGCCATGAGAGCCCGGGTGGAACAGATGACGAGCATAAAAGCGTATGATATTTATGGTCTGTCAGAAATGGCAGGACCCGGGGTGGGAGCGGAATGTTACTGCCAAGACGGAATGCATATTTTTGAAGATCATTTTTATCCAGAAATCATTCATCCAGAAACGCTGGAGGTTTTACCAGATGGAGAGGAAGGAGAGCTGGTGTTATCCACACTCAGTAAGCGCGCCATGCCCATGCTGCGTTACAGAACGCGTGATATTACAAAAATTGAGACGTCACCCTGTCCCTGTGGACGTACCATACGGCGGATTCACCGTATTAGCCGCCGCAGTGATGATATGCTGATTATTCGTGGTATAAACGTGTTTCCATCACAGATCGAAACGGCGATTATGCGTGTGGAAGGAACCCTTCCTCATTATCAGATTATTCTTACACGTGTAGGAGGTCTGGATCAGGTGGAGATAAAAGTGGAAATAGACAGTGAACTTTTTGATGGAGATATTATCTCTTCTTATGAAAAACTGCAAAAAGAATTAGTGTATTCCGTGGAACGGATTATCGGTCTGAAGGTGAAAATTACCATGGTGGCACCAAGAACTTTACGGCGCAGTGAAGGAAAGCTGCAGAGAGTAATTGACGAACGAAAATTTTAGAGTGAAGAATCCTCTGATTATATTTTAGATTTCTTTTTTTTATTTCCGTTTAAAATAAATAAAAGCAGGGATTTTGTTTAGTATTCAGAAAGAGAAATATACAGGTTCTCGTATAAATTTCCATTTTTGGCGGTTCTAAAAGCATGCATTTTTCGCGAAGTAAAATGCATGAGGAACGGGATTTTTCGTGAATCAGGTATGAAATACCAGAGAAGCAAAAATGGTAGAGAATCTGGGATATACCAGGTTTTATACCAGAGATACCGTAAATTTTTGTTTTCCCCAGTATTTTTTGCTTCGCTGAAATTCCTGATTTTAGAGCCGCAAAAAAAGGAAGTTTAAAAATAAAAACCAGAAAAGTAAGACTATAAAAAATCAAAAAATATCAAAATTTTAAAATTCATGATCATAACGATAGACGGGCCCGCGGGGTCAGGTAAAAGTACAGTAGCCGAAAAAGTATCAGAACGATTAGGTTTTGAGTATTTAAAAACGGGAATCATGTATCGGAGTGTGGCTCTGGCAGGATCACGGGCAGGGGTGGACTGGGCGCGGCCAGAAGAGCTGGAGGAAGTGGCCCGGAAGATGGAGTTAAAATTTGACGGCGCGCGTATTTTTATAAATGGAGAGGATGTATCTTCGCAGGTGGAGAGTTTACCGGTTACGGCGATTACGAAATATGCAGCAGAGAATGCCGGTGTTCGTGAAATTTTAACTCGAAAACAGCGAGAAATTACTAAAAATAAGAATTATGTGACAGAGGGACGTGATCAGGGAACGGTGGTATTTCCTGAAGCGGAGGTAAAATTTTTCTTGGATGCCAGCGCAGAAGAGCGGGCACGGCGGCGGTATCAGCAGAAATGTCGTCAGGGAGAGTCGGCGAATTATGATGAAATTTTAAGGGGAATTTTAAAGAGAGATAAGGAAGATTCAGAACGGGAACTGGCACCGCTGCGCGCGGCACCGGATGCGATTTCTATTTTTTCGGATGGAATGACCGCAGAAGAAGTGGCTGAGCAGATTATTCATACTGTGATTAAAAAATATCCAGATCTGGTGTTACGTTAAATATTTTTGAAAAAAACGGTCAGAGAAATGGTGTATTTTTACAGAAAAAAGCCAGAATTTAGAATCGTGTAAAACGGAAATTTAAAGGAAAAGCTGTATAAAGTATATGTACAGTAAAATTTAAAAGTGATTTCATATTATCCATATAAAAAAAGCAGCTTATGATAAAGAATTTTTTTCGTCGGTGTTTTTATAATTTCGTGAAAACGCTGGTCTGGATTTATTTTGTAATATATTTTAGAGTCCGTTATTTACATAACCGAAAGATTCCGTCGGAGGGTGCCGTCTTAATCGTCGCGAATCATGAAAGTTTTTTGGACCCGCCTTTAGTGGGAATCGGGTGTTTACGGATATGTCATTATATGGCGCGCAGTACACTTTTTGAAGGGGAAAAGTGGACGAAACGTTTTTTTGGAAGGATCATTCATTTATTAAATGCATTTCCTGTTTCTCTGGAGGGAAGTGGATATGGAGGGGTAAAAGAAACGTTAAAACGTTTAAAGGCGGGAAATCCGGTGGTTATTTTCCCGGAAGGAACGCGTTCAGACTGTGGGATGTTACCATTTCGTGCTGGTTTTATATCGCTGGCCAGACGTGGAAAGGCGGCGATCGTTCCCTGTGGGGTGTATGGAGCTGGTCTGGCATTTCCTCGCGGAAAGAAGTTTCCGAAATGTCAGAAAATTACGGTGGCTTATGGTGATGCGATTTCTGTGGAAGAAATGGCTGAAATGACGGATGATGAAATTCTGAAGTCGGTGGAAGAAAAAGTCAGGCAGCTGATTTCTGAGGCGGAAATGAGTCAGAAGAGAAAGGGAGGAAATTCGTCATGAATCCGTGGATTTCGACGATCGGGATTAAGTCGGGCGGGCTTCCGTCCTGTGAAACGATTTTTCATGGGATGAAAGAGGTGCCGGGTTACGCTCCACTGGATTTTGAATGGATTACGGACGAGGAAGATCGTTATGTGTTCAGAACTCCGCAGGCCACTTTAGCTGTTTCTTTACTGAAAACGGATGAAAATCCAGACTCGGCGGTACTTACGACAGACGAACTGATCTCTGCATGTAAGCGTGCCTGGCACTGGCCGGAGGCAGGAATGCAGATGCTGAAAATGAATCGTCAGATCGCCGTGGCCATTCGGCCGGAACTGTCGGAGGAAAAAGGTCTGGATCCGCTGGATGTGGCACTTCTGATGAACTGTCTTATTCTTTCTCTTTTAAAAAATACAGAAGCGGTGGGCGTTTACTGGAATCATTCAGGGAAAATCATTATGCCTGAAGATTTTATTTCACGGTCTGAAGGGATGAATCGGAAAATGCTGCCCGTGGATCTTTGGGTGGATTTTCGTATGGTCCCACATCCAGAAGAGAAAACCATTTCTTTTGGAACGTTCGGAATGGAGCGTTTTTCTTTAATGGAAATGGAGGTTTCTCATTCACAGCGTGATCCACGGTGGGTGATGAACTGGATGTTTAATCTGGCGCATTCTTTAATAGAAAATGGGATGATCTTACAGGAAAAACAGACTTTTGGGCTTTCTGAAGATGAAAAGTTTTTTGTTACTCACGAAAAACCTTTACCGGAAATGGAACGTGGATATGTGGCGGATGTCCTGCAGCTTCATTTTGATGAGCCGGTGCCGGAATGAAATCAGAATATACCAGGTTCTGTTTTAAATTTTTATTTTATACGGTTCAGAATACAGGTATTTTTATCTCAGCCTGCGGAGAGTAAAGAAACGAAAATGCCAGTCGGCCTTTCTTCTGACAGGGAAAATGGAAATTTTTAGTAAAATTCGTATGACGCCTGGTACACAATAAATGTTTTAGCTTTACGGAAAATACTTTTTGTTGATCTGGCTCATTTTTTAATTTCCGTTTTTCATGTCTCTGAAAGCAGGCATTTTCACCGAAGTAAAATACCGGTGAAGCGGAATTTTATCGCGTATAAAAAGGATTCAGTAAAAAACGTAAAGTGAAAAAAGATAAATCGTTTTCATAAAAAAGGTGAAAAATCAGTAAAAAATGCAGGAACTGCTGCGTGAGACACATCCTTTTCCACCATTTTTACCTGAAGGAATGAGGATTTTTATTTTAGGAAGTTTTCCTCCTCCGGAAAACCGCTGGAGTATGAAATTTTTTTATCCAAATAAACAGAATGATTTTTGGCGAATCATGGGTTACATTTTTGAGGGAAATAAAGATTTTTTTTTATTTCGTGACGAGAAAAATGAAAAAAGACAGCTAAAAAGAAGTCAGGGAAATCACCAAGAAACATTTTATGATTTACCGAAAATTAAAAAATTTTTAAGGAAGAAGAAAATCGGACTTTCGGATATGGGGCAGGAGGTGATTCGCCGGAAACAGAATGCGTCCGACGCGTTTTTACAGATTACCATTCCGTTAAATTTAACTGGAATTTTAGATGAGATTCCCAGCTGTATGATGGTGGCCGCGGCTGGAGAGAAAGCTGCGGAAATGGCGGGAAATTTTTTAGGAGTGGTACCGCCGGAAGTCGGAAAATGGGTGGATTTTCTTTTTCATAATCGGCGCATGATGTTCGCGCGTTTACCTTCTTCTTCACGTGCGTATCCGCTCCCCCTGGAACAAAAAGCGGAAATGTATAGGAAAATTTTTGAGCAGGCGGATCTTATGTCTGATGAGCGATAAATTTCTGTTTTCCCTGTTCGCTGACAGACGGGGAGGTATTTTTGCTTCGCTGAAATACAGGCTTTCAGAGCAGTAAAAAAACGGAAATTTAGAGGAGAATCAGTGTATATTTCAGAGAACACAAGAGAAGAGCAGACACAGAGAAAACCATGAAACCTCTTTTTGAAATCAGAGACTGGAAAGTGTATTTTCCTTTTACTCAAGGAAATTTATTTCATCGTGTAAAAGGAAATATTCGTGCGGTGGACGGAGTCAGTTTTTACGTAAATTCTGGAGAAACTTTTGGCCTGGTGGGGGAAAGTGGGTGTGGAAAATCGACCATCGCGCGTTCTGTACTGGGTTTAGTGAAACCGACTGGCGGGGAGATGTTTTGGGAAGGAGAGGATACGCGGAAAATTCAGGATTTTCATACCACGGCGTTTCGCAGAAAGTTACAGATGATTTTTCAGGATCCGTATGCTTCTCTGAATCCACGAATGACGGTGGGAAAAATTATCGCGGAGCCGATGAATATTTTTCGATTATATCCAGCTTCTGAGCGTCCACTGAGAGTGATGCAGCTGATGGACCGAGTCGGCCTGAATCCGTGTTATCTGAATCGTTATCCTCATGAGTTTTCTGGTGGCCAGCGACAAAGAATCGGAATCGCGCGTGCTTTGGCCGTGCAGCCGCAGTTAATTTTTTGTGATGAGGCGGTGTCCGCCCTGGATGTTTCCATTCAGGCACAAGTCGTGAATTTACTGGAAGATTTAAAGGAAGAGTTACAGCTTTCTTATGTTTTTATCGCTCATGATCTTTCGGTCGTGCGGCACATATCTGACCGAATCGGCGTGATGTATCTGGGACGGCTGGTGGAAGTGGCACCGACTCGGGAGATTTATGAATCGCCCCGGCATCCATACACGCGGGCACTTTTATCCGCGGTTCCCATTCCAGATCCGGTACGTCAGAGAGAACGCCAGCGACAGGTGCTTCAGGGAGAAATTAGTTCGGCAGAAGTTCTTGAAAAAGACGGGGAGCCGGCACGCTGTGCTTTCGCGCCACGGTGTCCGTGTGCTCAAGAACGGTGTTTTCGGCAGCAGCCGGTCTTAAAAGGTGAGGAACATCAGGTGGCGTGTTTTCTTCATGATTCCTGAAAACACGTGTTTTCTTTTCCTGGTGTTATACCTGATGCACGATGAAATTCCGTTTTCTCGGTATTTTTGCTTTACTGAAAATGACTGCTTTCAGAATCCCGTATAAAATGGGAATTTAAAGTGGAACCAGTATAAAAGAGAACCCGTGTAAAAAAATAAAACGGCACTTCATGTATACGAAATGCCGTTTTTTAGGGATTACTCGAAACTGTAATAAAAAGCGTTAACAGATTACTGAAAAAATCGTATTTTTCTGATTCCACGTGAAAAATAAATGAAATGTTCGTCACGTGTTATGCTGTTTTTACTTTACATTTCCGTTTTTTACGGCTCTAAAAGCAGGTATTTTTCTTCGCGGAAAATACTGCCAGCCAGAGGACAGAGAAAGCGGAAATTTAAAGTGCATCCGGTATGAAAAAAACATTTTTACTGATAAGAAACAGAAATTTCATTCGGTAAATGTTCTGGCGGTAAAGATTTTTTCATCTGCTCTTTAATCGATTCACGGTATGGTTCCGGAATTTCATTCATAGGACAGTTTTGGATCATATTTTCGAAACTTTTTCGAAACGCGGGATATTTTTCAGGAAAATATGTCAGAATGGAACCGGGAACGAACATTAAAAAACGTTCTGAAGATCCGGACAATTGAAGATTTTTTTCCTCCGTGAGTCGGTTAAGTGTTTCTTCTGTCTTCACGATCAGTTTTTCGATTTCCGCGCGATGTTCCTGTATATACGCGGATACGGCGTCCACCTCTTTTTCTTCCACAGGAGCAGATGCTTCTGGGTCCGTTTCATCTTCTTTTTTCACTTCAGTTTCTTTTGTCGCTTCTCGCTCTGCCGCTTCTTTCGCATTCTCTGCTTCTTTTATTTCGTGTAATTTAAAAAGTACTTCAGACCATTCACTGGTACGTAAGTAAAGCTCGAGATTAGCCAAAAAAGTTTTCTTTTCTTCTAAAGTAAATTTTCCTTTCGGTTCCCAAGAAGAAACGGTATTTATGAAATCCTGAATTTCTTTTGGTGCCGGCATCTGAAGTACGGAGTTATGTAACATGGCTGGGCCGGTGGATATATCCAGAAGTGTCATGGCGTGACGTGCGTTTAATATTCCTCCCTGAAGCCCGGACTCCGCCAGGGTCTGGATGTCTTTCAGAGAAAGCTGATCGGTGTTCTCTATTAAATCAAAAATCTTTTTTTGCCAAGAAACGTATTCTTTCGTTTCATTACGCCATTTTTCAGGAAGATTTTTTACTTCATTTTCCAGATCTTCTTCCGTTAAATTTTTGTGAATATATTTAGCGAGAATAATACTCTGAAGAAAAGATAAAGCCTCAGCCTGAGATTCTTCTGATGCGTCCGGATGCGTTAAAAGCCGATGATACAGATTCTGGAAGGAATCCATAAAATCTAATTTTCCTGCACTAGATAACACGCTAATGGCGATATTTACTTCAGCAGGACTTTCTCCCTGGCTTAACTGATTCAGAAGATTTTTAATTTCTTCATAAGATGCGTTTTCTGGAAGGGATAAGAAATCCTGTAACGTCTTTTCTGCGGTGGAAATATCCGGGAGTTCCATTTCTGTCTCGGTGACGGAAACGACTGGAGCTTCTTCTTCCACGTCTGCTTCGGATACCGCCTCTTCTTCAGGAGCTTTTCCCACATCATCTGGAATGGCCTCTTCCACTTCCGGTGTTACGGTCACGACTTTTATTACGGGGGTTTCCGTTTCCGCGAAAGCTAAAAATGGAAACTGAATTAAAAATAAAACGAAAACATAAAATAAATAACGACTCATGGCATTCTCCTTTTCTTGAGGTTCTGCTTTAAAAATTTCCGTTCGTGTGACCACGAAAAAGGCATTTAACATACCGGATGCACTAAAATTTTAAGTTTCTTCTGTCCGCTGTCATGGCAGAGGAATTTTTGTTCCTTACCGGACAGGGATAAAATTTGTGTTTAGAGTGATATGAAACTAAATTTTAGTAGAATCAGTAAGGTAAAATATACCCTGATTTTACTTAAATTTTCCATTTTATATGCCTCTAAATGCCAGTATTTTCAGAAAAATATACTGGCGCCACGTAAAATTTCCATTTTATTAAGTGTCCACTTTAAATTTCCATTTTAAGCGGCTCTGAAGCAGGCATTTTCAGCGAAGCAAAAAGCCAGTGAAGCGGAAATTTATCATGTATCGGATATATACTGCTCTGAAAACTGGTATTTTCAGTGAAGTAAAAATGCCGAAAGAACGGAATTTTATCGTGTGTCGGGTATAATATACCCGTGCTGTCTGTGGTCAGACAGGGAAAATGAAAGTTTTTAGTGTATCCGGTGTAAAATGCCAGGAAGCGGAATTTTTCGTTTTAGGTGATTAAAAATAATATATACTTTAGGGATTTTAACGAGGAAAATATAAAGTATCTGAAGTGCGACAAATTTTTGCGTTAACGGCTTTTAAGAAATTTCTTATGATGTTATTTTACAATTGTCTAAAATGATTGTCAAGAGGTTTTTTAAAATTTTTTTATTTTTTATTTTTTACGGATTCTTATTTCTGTGTTATGTGGTTTTATACCTGAATTTTTGTTTTCCCGATATTCTTGCTTTCGCGGTATTTTTGCTTCACAGAAAATACCTGCTTCCAGAGCCGCACTAAATGAAAATTTAGAGTGGAACCAGTATAAATGCGCATTTTCCAGTAAAGCAGCAGATTTCAGGATGGACGGTAAAATTTTATAAAGTGGTGTGCAGATTTATAAAAATGGCATATCTCTTACGCGAAATGAGAGGAACGGGGAATGTCTGAACCTGAAAAGCGGGCATCAGGAACGTGGTCAGAAATGTCAGGTGGCCATTTTTCAGTTTTAGGCTGTGGATGAATCGTTTTTTATACCCGATACACGATAAAATTTCTCGATTTTCCGGTATTTTTGCTTCGCAGAAAATGCCTGCTTTCAGAGCCGCACTAAATGAAAATTTAGAGTGGAACCAGTATAGGCGCAGGTAAAGGGAGGTAAGACGTGTGCTGATGAAATCTGAATTTTTAGCGCAGTGCAAAATATTTATTGCGTGGTCCATTTTTGGAGGAAAACCAGCTGTCCAGATCTGGTTTAACCGTTTTGGGAGTTCTTCGCAGGAAGCGGAATCTGGGAATGTCAGGAATTCCTGAATCGTTTTTCTCGCGGAAAAAAGATCGGAAATGTCCGCAGATCCGTAAGTTTTTGCGAGAGTATACCGATTTTCCGTGAAATTTTCGTTTTCTTTCGCTCTGAAGCAGACAGTTTCAGCGAAGCAAAATGCCGAGGAAGCGGAAATTCATAGTGCATCAGGTATAAAAATGCATGGGAAGCAAAAATGAACCGTGTGTCGGGCATAAAATGCACTGCGAATTTTGGATTTTCTAAAATTTATATAAAAAAATAAAAAAAAATGCTTGCATTTTCAAAATTCGTCAGTTATAATATACAGCTGGTTTTACATTAAATTTTTGTTTAGTACGGTTCTTTAAGCAGGCATTTTCAGTGAAGTATACTGGTTCCATTTTAAATTTCCGTTTTTTGCGACTTACTGAAAGCAGACATTTTCAGCGAAGTAAAATGCCGGGGAAACGAAAATTTATAGTGTATCGGGTATAAAAATCCAGAGAATCAGAAATTTATCGTGTATAAAACATGATTCGGGGAAAATGGGTAAAGAAAGGAGGAAAATTTATATTCAGAAAGGGATTATTTTTCTTTTTCCATCTGGGCGAGAATTTCTTTAAAGCGTAAAAATGCTGCTTTAAACTCCGTGGTAACAGGGCTTTTACGTTCCTGCATAACGTCTAAAATCTGCTGGTAATACCATAAGAGACCGTCTTTCCCGCCTGCGAAATGGTTAAAAATGGAGAGGCCTTCCTGGATCAGGCCACGAGTCATGGAAGTGATATTATCCAATTTATCACATGCACTGATTAAAGCGGCTTCCGCGGTGGCCGTCTTCAGGTGAGTGATATAACGTTCTTTTCTGCCTTTCCAGGGAAGTTTTTTTTCGTTTTTTGCAGATGTGGAATCTGAACATTCCAGGACGAAACCCACGACACGATCATTAAACCTTTTCCGAATCAGATCGGCGGTTTCCATTCCGCCCTGATCTTCCACCGCATCATGCAGAATCGCCGCGATGGCCGTGTCTTCATCCGCTCCATATTCCAGCGTCAGACCGGATACGCGTAATAAATGAGATAAATAAGGAATTTCCTTTCCGAGTTTCCGTGACTGATCCTGATGGAGTTTATTCGCTAAAATCACTGCGTGGTGAAAACGTTCTGTAAGTTTTGGCATAAAGATTTTTCCTTTTATTTAAGATATTTAGGTTTTTATACTGTCCGCCGACAGGCCAGGAAGAGCTGGCCGGGTGGAGCATGCGGGATTTTGTGTCTGCAAGAAACGGAAATTTAGAGTGAAATCGGAATATAAATAAAACAGGAATAAAAGTAATTATAACAGAACAGATAAAAATAACAAGAGAAACAAAATACATTTTATTATTGGCGCGAGATAAATTTTATGAATCGTGAAAATCCTGCCACGGTCATTCTGGTGCCAAGAAAAGCGAAAATTTATACTGTATCGAGTATACGGATTCCATTTTACATTTCCATTTTGTGCGCTCTGAAAACAGGTATTTTCAGTGAATCAAAAATGCCTGTGAGGCGGGATTTTATGGTGACTCGGGTATAAAATATATTTTGGCTGTAAGCATCTGAAATAGGAAGTACTGGAATGGTGTTAAAAAATTAAAAAGTTCGTATAAAAATTAACAGAGAAAATTCACTCAGAACGAGATATTATTCTGGTTTTAAAGACGATTTTTCTATAAAGATTCAGGTTTTTTCAGACGAAAATAATTCTCAGGACGTCTGGTATACTGGTTCCATTTTAAATTTTCACTTTTTTGCCGGCGGTATGTTTCACTGAGAACCCCTGTTTTCGTGGCCGTGTGAAATGGAAATGAAGGTGAAATCTGTATTTTTAGTAAAAAATGCCGTGAAAACGGAAATAAATGATGCTTCAGGTATATAATACTGGTTCCATTTTAAATTTTCATTTTGTGCGGTTCTGAAAGCAGGCATCTTCAGTGAAGTAAAATGCCGGTGAAGCGGAATTTTATAGTGCATCGGATATAAAATGTTCAGGAAAAACCACAGAGGTGCTCAGAGAATGCGAATTTTTCTTAAGTGGTACCGAAATGTGGTCTTTTGGATGTTTTTCTGTGTGAAAAGCCTTTTTTTGTTGGCGGTTTCTGGTATGGACGCGGCGGCCCAAGATATGCCCTTACCGGGTGAGGTGTACCCGAATATACGTAAAATCCTTGGCGCGGTAAGCTCTCAGACGATGGATAATTATTATCGCCGTTCCGGAGATTTACCTGTGGAGGATGAGGATCCTCTGGGAGCCTGGTACCGATTTAAAACAGGAAATATCGCTTTCGAAACGAAAACGGGTTTTGATGATGGGGATTATCGGATGTATCAGGTCGGCGGTGACTGGAGCCGGCGTTTCCAGGACAGCCGACTTTTGTATGGTTTTTTGGCGGATCTGGTGGAAATCGACACTTTTCGTGTTTCAAAAAACGCGGAGGGAGAAACTTTCGGAGACATTTCCGGCGGTGGTGTGGGAGGGTATATCACGTATCTGAAAGATGATGGTTTCATGCTGGAAGGCATGTGGCGCTTTACGGCAGGAAAAGTGGAAATCGAAAGTGAAGAACTGGGAGCGCGAGCTGCGTCGAGTGAGGAAAATATTATTTTTTCTTTGGAAACAGGAAAAAGAGTAAATCTGGCGAAAAGTTTAACCCTGCTGCATTTCGGACGCATGATGTGGGCGAATTATACACCGTCCCATTTTACGGATTCAAAAGGTGTTTACGCCAGTTTTAACACGACGAATCTTTTTACCAGTCAGATCGGGTTAAAACTGACCTATAAACCGAAAGAGACGGCTTATTTTTTTGCTGCGAGTTATTTTCAGGGATGGGGCGGCACGTTTCACAGTGAATACTGGACATCAGATGGCGAGTATAGCCGTGCCGACACGTATTATGATCCCACGTGGTGGAGCGTTTCCACGGGATTTAATCGGCATTACGAAAAAGGAAATATTTTTGTGCAGTATGACGCCATTTTTGGAGAAATTCGTGGCTGGGCATTAATCGTCGGCCTGCGGAGGGAGTGGTGAATGAATATCTCCGATGCATTATAAAATTCTGCTTCACCGGCATTTTTGATTCCCTGCCAGCAAGATTCGCTGAAAATACCAGCTTTAAAAACCGCACAAAATGGAAATTTAAAATGAAAACAGTATAAAAAGAAAGATTTAAAAATCAAAAAAGTGAAAAGTTTACTTAAAAATATAAATTCTAAAAGTTTTTAATTTATGTATAAAAATATAAAGTGTAAAATCTGTGTAAATTTTTGTTTTTTTAGTATTATAATATAAAATGGGTAAAATAATAAAAGATTATGGAATAAAATATACTGGTTCCACTCTAAAATTCCATTTTTTACGGTTTTTAAAGCTGGCATTTTCATCCCAGCCTGCTGCTGGCAGGGAATTAAAAATGCCGGTGAAGTGGAAATTTATAGTGTATCGGGAAAAAATAGTTTTCTGTGATTTTTGTATAAAATAAAAGTCTCAGAAAAACCTGGCGGAATTTTTCCGAAAAGATTTTTTGTGAAATTTATAAAGAAAAGCATTATGTTTTTTGCTGTCCCCCTGCAAAAATGGATTTTTTTTGCTAAAATATCTTTAATTCTCATTTTTTAAGAAGAGTACATAAAGGAGTTTTAAAAATGATTGTTACCACGACAGAACTGTTTAAGCAGGCATATGGAAATTATGCTGTCGGCGCTTATAACATTAATAATTTGGAACAGACGATCGGTCTTTTCCGTGGAAATTTAGGAAAATCGAAAAGTAATGCAGATCCGGAAAATCCCGGAAAGGCAGCTCCGTTCATTATTCAAATTTCGCGCGGTGCGCGTGATTATTCGGATAAACGTTTTCTGGAAGCCATGATTCGCACGGCGCAGGATGTGTTTCCGGAGGCGATTTTTGCGGTCCATCTGGATCATGGAACGGAAGAAGTCTGTTATGACTGTATCGAAAGTGGTTTTTATTCTTCGGTGATGATAGACGCATCCCACCATGAATTCGAGGAAAATATCGCGATTACTCGGCGGGTGGTGGACCGCGCTCACGAAAAGGGAATCGTGGTGGAAGCGGAACTTGGCCAGCTGGGTGGTGTGGAAGAAGATGTCGTGGGAAGTGTGAAACTGACGGATCCGGCACAGGCGGCGGAATTTATTGAACGCTCGGGCTGTGACTCTCTGGCGGTGGCGATCGGAACTTCTCATGGTGCGTTTAAGTTTTCTGGAAAACAGGGACTGCATTTTGACTGTCTGGAAGAAATTCAGAAAGCGGTTCCCGCAGGATTTCCGCTGGTAATGCATGGTTCCAGCAGTGTTCCGAAAGAGTGGGTGGAGCGCATTAATAATGCCGGTGGTGCCATGAAAGACGCCAGCGGAGTGAATGAAGATGAATACATTCGGGCAGCGAAACTCGGTGTGTGTAAAATAAATATTGACACGGACGGCCGTTTAGTCTGGTGCGCGACGCACCGAGAATTTTTCCGTGATCATCCGGCGGAATTCGATCTTCGTCCGCCAGGAAAGCAGTTTATGGCGAATTATGCCGATTACATTCAGCACAAGAATTCAAAACTTGGTTCGCTGGGTGAGTTGGAAAATGTGCGTAAGGCCTTACAGAAATAAAAAGATGTGTGGTTTTTTATACCCGATACATTAAAAAATTTCCGTTTTTCCTGTCTCTTGGCGGGTGCGTGGCATTTTGTATTTTCCGCCAGTATCAGTCTGAGCAGAAAATGCTTTCCGCAGAGCTGTACAAAACTTAAATTTCAGGTGGAATCAGTATAAATGCCGGATTTTGAGGAATTCCCGAATGTCGTGCACGGCGTTCGGGAATTTTTATAGTGATAAATGAGAAACCGTTTTGTACCGGACACACTATAAATTTTATCTTTTGACGTTTATGTTTTACTGAAAATATTCATTCATGGCTGTATATCCTGGTTCCACTTTAAATTCCAGTTTTTTGCGGCTCTGAAAGCAGGCATTTTCAGCGAAGCAAAATGCCGGGGAAGCGGAATTTTATCGTGTATCGGGTATAAAACTTAAATTGAATGTAAAACCAGTATAATAAAGTTTTATCTGATGCAGATACGCTCCCTTAAAAGATTTTGCATGGAATTAAATTTGCGGGATAAGCATTTTGAGATTCCTCCGCTGCCGCCTGGGTTTCGGGCAGAACCGTGGAACCGTTCTTTACTGGATGCGCACGCGAGAACACATTATATGAGTTTTCGTGATGAGCCGGACGCGAAAATTTTTGAAAGTTTTCGGACGTATAAAGGGAGTCGGCAGGTGGTGGAGTATATGGTAAATCGTCCAGGTTTTTTGCCGGAGGCTACTTGGCTGATTACGTATTTTCCCTCGGATGCGGTTTATCCGGTGTATGTGGCGGGAATTCAGGCGGGGCGGGATCATGCAGGTTTTGGCGCGGTGCAGAATATCGGAGTCATTCCGGAATTTCGTCACCGGGGTTTAGGGTTTCAGTGTCTGTCCCGTGCTTTAATAGGGTTTCAGAAGGCGGGTGTTTCTGGAGTGCGTCTGGAGGTTACCGCCACGAATGAGAGTGCTCTGGGACTTTATCGAAAAGTGGGTTTTGTGCCCATACGTGTTTTATATAGGGCGATAAAATAAGGAAATCCTGTTTTATACCCGATGCACGATGAATTTATGTTTCCCTGGTATTTTTGCTTCGCTGAAATGCCTGCTTTAAGAGCCGCATAAAACGGAAAGTTAAAGTTAAAGTGGAAACAGGGTATACCTGGTTTCGTTTAAGTGAAATGCCTGGTGTATGATATATACCTGATGCACGATAAATTTATGTTTCCCTGTCCGCCGACAGACCGATATTTTTGCGTCACGGCCAGCTGTGAACTGGAGTGAAAATGCTGTTTTTGTGGCTGCGTAAAATGGAAATTTAAAGTGAAGAGGGTATAAATTTTCTGTGGCCGAAAAAAATTATCTGGGGAGCTATAAATTTCCGATTTTCTGATATGTTATACACGGGCATTATGAAAGTTTAGTTTCCAGACATTTTTATATCCGATGCACGATGAATTCTTGCTTCTCCAGCATTTTTACTTCGCTGAAAATTCCTGCTTTCAGAGCCGCGTAAAATGGAAATTTAAAATGGAAACTGTATAAATGAAAATATGAAAGAGGATAAAGAGAGAATGATGATACATCTTCACACATTTCCGAATGGTCTGACATTACTTGGAGAGGAGATGGAACATTTTAATTCCGTGGCATTTTCGTTTCGCGTGCCTGCAGGGAGTGTGTATGACCCGGTGGGGAAATATGGACTTTCTTCTTTTTTATGTGAAATGATGTTACGCGGAGCAGGGGAATATAAAAACAGAGAGTTTTTGGAAAGAATAGATCGTTTAGGAATCGACCGTTCTGAATCGGTATCCAGTTATTTCATAACATTTAGTGGTGCCATGTTAAAAGAAAATTTTCCAGAGGCATTATGTTTATATACAGACATTTTACGCAGGCCGCATTTACCGAAAGAGATGCTGGAATCTTCCCGAATGGTGTTAATGCGAGATGTGGCGTCAGAGAAAGATGTACCCTCGGTTCAGTTAATCCAGGAGATGAAGGAAAGGTTTTATGGAGAAACATTAGGTCATGATTCGGATGGAAGAGAGAAGGATCTGGAAGCGATTACCTGGGATGATATAAAAAATTATTATGACCGGCTGGTGCGTCCTGACGGTATGATTCTGTCCGTGGTGGGAAATTTTTCATGGGAAAATCTGAAAGAAAAAATTGGGGATCTTTTCGGTAATTGGTCACGGAAGGATGTAAAAGTGCCGGAAATTTCGGAGAATTCTCGGATGGAGTATTTTCATATGAATTATCCCTCTGAGCAGGTTCATCTGGGTCTGATGTGGGAGACGGTGCCGTTTTCTCATCCAGACCGCCTGCGTGCCTGGATGGGGGTAAGTGTATTAAGTGAAGGAATGAGTTCCCGACTTTTTACGGAAGTGCGTGAGGCACGGGGTTTATGTTACACGATGGATACTTCATTTCATTCTCTGAATAATCGTGGAAGTGTATTTTGTTATGCGGCGACGAATACTGGAAGCGGACAGCAGACTTTAGACGTTATTTCCGAAGAAATTAAAAAGCTGAAAAATGGAATTTCACAGGAAGAGTTAAATGTGCTTAAAGCGCAGTATAAAAGTTCACTGGTAATGCAGCAGGAATCATGCAGTGCATGGTGTGCTGGAATGGCGAGTGATTTTTACCGATTAGGCCGTGTGCGGACAAAAGAAGAAATTCAAAAATCGGTGGATGATTTAACGCTGGACGAGATAAATGAATATTTAGCGGAACATCCACCGGAAAAAATATTATGCGGAACTCTTGGGCCAGAAGAGGTGTGTTTTCATCAGTAAAAGAAAATAACTTGTGAGGATAATTATGGAATGTAAAAAAATGGAAAACAGAAAAACACAGTGTACCTGTTCTTATTCGTGTCCGAAACGAGGTATGTGCTGTGAATGTGTTTCATCTCATCTGAGAAATCGTGAAGTGCCAGGGTGCTTTTTTCCGAAAGATGCCGAAGCGACATATGACCGGAGTTTTGAATATTTCGCGAAACTTATTATGGAGAAAAAATGTTAATATGATTTTTTACATGCGGATAATGTCAGTTACGCTGGTTTTCCTTTCACTTTTCGTTTAATGCGGTTCTGAAAATTACTGGTTTTCGTTTAAAATTCCATTTTTTGCGGTTCTGAAAACAGACATTTTCCGTGAAGCAAAAATGCGGGAGAAGTGGAATTTTGTAATGCGTCGGGGATAAAACGTGAATCGGGAAATGCCGCATGTCTGTCCGTGGCCAGAGAAGTGGAAATTTAATGTGGTGGTCAAGAATAAATATTTACTGCTGGAACCGCGAGAATACAAGAAAAGCAGAAACTTATACTGGTTTTCGTTTAAATTTCCACTTTCTGCGGAAGGATGTGAAAACAGGAATTTAAGCGAGCAAAAATGCGGGAGAAGTGGAATTTTATAATGCGTCGGGGATAAAACGTGAATCGGATTTAAATTTCTGGAGGGAAATTTTATCGTGGTGAAAACGGAAAGTTGCCGCGGATCAGGTGAATAATATGCTGAATCTGGATGAAATTTTAAGATATTTACGGGCCACGGATGAAGAAACGCTTTCAGAGCTGTGGGCACGTGCAGACACAGTACGCCGAGAGTGTGTGGGAGACGCGGTTCACCTGCGAGGATTAATCGAAATTTCTAATTTTTGCCAGGCGAACTGTGCGTACTGTGGAATTCGCGCGGGAAATCCATTACCCGTGCGGTACAGAATGGAAATTTCTGAAATTCTGCAGCAGGTAAAACTGGCTGAAAAACTGGGATATGGAACGGTCGTTCTCCAGGCGGGGGAATCACCGGGACGTCTGCCGGCCGCGTGGGTGACGGAATTATTATGCGCCATTCGAGAAATTTCATCTCAGGCCGTTACTTTAAGTTTAGGGGAACGTCCGGAAAAAGATTATGCTGCCTGGCGTGATGCGGGCGCGAATCGGTATTTACTGCGTTTCGAAACAGGAAATGCGGAGCTTTTCGCGAAAATCCATCCAGGACATCCAGGTCTGGAAACTCGGTTACTGGCTTTAAAAATGTTACGTTCACTGGGATATGAACTGGGAAGTGGAATTATGATAGGCATTCCTGGGGAAAGCTGGGAAGATCTGGCGGCGGATATACTGAGATTTCATTCTCTAAATCTGGATATGATCGGTGTGGGGCCTTTTTTACCGCATGCTCAGACTCCTCTGGGAAAACAGTTTATCGAAAAAATGGTAGCCTCTCAGGTGCCGAATGACGAGATGACCACGCTAAAAGTAATCGCGCTGACACGTCTGGTGCGTCCGTATGCGAATATTCCCAGCACCACTGCGCTGGCGACGATTAATATGTCTGGCGGATATGAACTCGGATTATCCCGCGGCGCGAATATCATTATGCCGAATGTTACTCCGGCAAAATACCGTGAGCTTTATGAAATTTATCCGGCAAAAACCAGAACCGCAGACGCCGCAGAAATTTTTGACCAAAATCTGAAAAAACGTATTTTAGCTTTAGGCCGAAAGATCGGAACCGGCGCAGGGAATTCTGTGAATTTTTCTTGTTATACGGATTCTAAATCTGATGCACGATAAATTTTCATTTCCTCGGCATTTTTGTTTCGGGAAAATACTTCTTTCATTTTATGGCGGTATGAAGTGAAAATATATATGAAGTGAAAATATAAAGGAGAATCAGGAGGTCTTAAAATAATATTTCATGTGGTAAAAAACAGGAATATTTTATGTGGCCAGAAAAACAGGGATTTTCACGTGTCGAGAAATACTGTCGGTGACGGACACGGAAAGTAAAATTTTCGCTCGTGCAGAGAATAAAATGATTTTATTTTAAATTGAACTTTTGCGCATTTCAGAACACAGGTATCTTTCGTAAAAAGATGCGCAGAAAATACATTTTACACCTGATTTTATACCCGATACACGATAAAATTCCGCTTTCTCGGTATTTTGTTTTGCTAAAAATGCCTGCTTTCAGAACCGCATAAAACGGAAATTTAAAATGGAGCCAGTACACTTTAAATTTCTGTTTTATACGTTCCTGAAAGTATTTTCGGTGAAACATAAAATACAGGGGGAAGCGGAAATCGATAAAATACCGGATATATTATATCTGGGAGCATAAAATGTAATGCCCATAAAAATCTGACCGGGAGATGAAAATAAATTTAAGTATTTTCATCAGGTGATCGGAGCATGACCACCTGTCGGTCACCGGGAGATGCAAAAATAATGCCCATTTCTTCAGCGATTCTCAGTATTCCTAAAATAAGTTTTTGTTTCGATTCATATTCTTCCGTTACTGAACTGGCCGCGAAATGGCAGCACACCAGAACGTCCACTGAATAGGATGCCAGTTCACTAACGTATACCTGAACTCCAGTTTTTTTTACGTTTTCATAAGAAAGAATGAGATCATTTATCCGAGAACAAAAAGTTTCCAGTTTTTCCACGGGGGTTCCATACTGAATATTTAGTAATGTACGGTACCGGCGAAAATAACGGCGTTCCATATTATCGATTACTGCGGAAGCGAGATTACTGTTCGGAATGACGATCAGAGAATTATAAAAGGTGCGTATTCGTGTGGAGCGCAGGCCGATGGTTTCTATTACGCCCTCTATTTTATCTGTGGTGATATAATCTCCCACGGTGAAGGGACGGTCCATGAGGATCATCAGACTTCCAAAAAAATTAGCCACTGTATTTTGCGCGGCCAGCGCGACTGCGATACCCCCGATTCCCATACCGGAAAGGATACCCAGAGCAGAGAAACCGTAAACCTGCGCGACGCATATGATGCCGATACATACGAAAAGAACTTTTAGGGAATTCGTCATTAAGTCTGCCAGCGCATTTCCGATTTTATTTTGGGCACGCTGCATTCTGTCTTTTATCCACTGACCCAAAATATCGGTAACACGTAAGACGGTAACCATGATCAGAAAAATACCCACAGGATGAATGATCCATCCAATAATTTTTAACACCTGAGGGGGTAACTGAACATACCAAAAACCAAGATACCAGATATAAAGCATGGCTAAATATGCCAGAGGTCTTATCGCCCGGCGCGTCAGGTGAATAAAAGTATCATCTTTTCGCAGAGACTGCAGAGGAAACAGAACTAAATAAGATGTGATTACGGGAAGAATTTTAATGGTAAGAAAACCTAAAAAGATGAAGATTCCAATAAAAATCCACTGGATGTAAAGCAGACCGCCGATACGGATTAAAAGCCAGGAAGGAAACTGACGCATCCAGGATTTTTGGTTAAACACGGGCCGCTGATCCTTAATGGCGTCATACATTCGGGAAATATCCGCCACAGAATCCGCTGAAAATTTCCATGTTTTATTCTTTTGCTGTTCCAGAAGAATCGCGTTAAAATTTTTGTCCGGCCAAAGATAATATTTCGCTCCATGAAATTCTTCCTCTGGAATGCGGTCTGGAGAAAATTTATTCAGACGAATCAGAATGCTGTTTAATTTATAGACCAAATTTTCTTTTTCTCCCTGGCTTATTTCAGGAAGTTTTGATAAATCCAGAGTAAAAACACCGGAAGTATAATCCTGCTTTCGTGCACAGTCGAGGATAAAATTTACCGTGGCGCGTGGACTGGTCATATGCTGCTGGGCATGAAAAAGCGCTGTATCCACAGGTTTCTCTTCCGGAGTTTTTTCCTTTTCCTTCGGGACGGATGGATTTTTTTCATTCTGATGCTCTGGTTCTGATTTTTTTATCTCATGAATCGTCGGTTCTATTACGGGGGTAACGACTGGTTTCGGCAGTTTATCTTTCGGAATTTCTTCCTCTGAAATGATTTCGATTTCTTCTTTTTCCTGTGCATCTTTTTCTGAATCTGGATATTTCTTCTCGGTTTCCTCTTCTAAAATACGTTCTGTCGTGGATTCTTTCGTCTGCTGTTCTGGAAAACCCGTGGAAAATTTTGAAGTCCCGGATTCTAAAATATTTTTGGAGTCAGAAGTATTTTTTGATTCTGGAATGTTTTCTGATCCGGGCGTAATTTCTGATACAGGCGTATTTTCTGCGGAAGGAGAAAAATCAGAAGGTATGTTTCGTTCTGTTTTTTCTTCGGAAATAGAGGGTGAATCTGGGAAGAGATTTTGTGCAGAGTCAGAAGAATCTTCTGTGGAATCTGTGGAAGTGGGATGTTTTGAAGATTCCAGAATATTTTTTTCAGGAAGGGAAATATTCTCTGAAGAAAGAGGCTCCTCTGAAAAGGGAGGGGTTTTAGATGTGGAAATATTTTCTGTAATTACGGAAGATGTCTGAGAAAACACAGGCTGCGAAAAGAGATTCGTCTGATATGAAACGTACCCCAAAAACAGAGTGATTAAACTGACTAAAAAAACACGAAATGAAAAATTTTTGTGTCTCATTTATGTGGGTTCCATTTTAAAGTTAAGTTTTCATGACGTATACTGGTTCCACTTTAAATTTCCGTTTTATGCGGTTCTGAACGCAGGGATTTTCCGCGAAGCAAAAATGCCGAGGAAGCGAAAATTTATAGTGTATCGGGTGGATCATATCTCGGTTCTGTGAAAAATGGAGGATGGATTATTTTCCCATCTGCCAGTATGCCAGGCGCAGAGTCTGCCAGATACTTTTATTCGCGGCTAAAACGGCTCCCGGCTCAAAACCACAGTGCATCATACAGTTTTTACAGCGTGTGTCGGAGCCTGCCGGGCCGAGTTTTTCCCAGTCTGTCGCCTCCACCATCTGTCGGTACGTTTTATAATGCCCGTCCGTGATAAGATAACATGGGCCTTTCCAGCCACATACATTTCGTGTAGGATTCGCCCATGCGGCACATGGAATTTCGCGGCGTCCGGTTAAAAAATCCATGTAAAGTGGCGTAATGGCCAGCTTTCGTCCTTTTAATCGCCTTTCCAGTTCTTGAAATCGGCGGTGAATTTCTGTTTTTTCCAGAAAAAGCGTTTCCGCATTTCGTGCGTCGAACATTTCATAAGAATATGCGGGCGCCAGCATGAGTCGAGAAACTCCGAGAGACTCCAGCATTTCACATAATTCCACGATTTCGTCCAGGGAAGATTCTTTATAAAGCGTGGTATTCGTGCAGACCTGAAATCCAGCATGAACGGCAGACTTAATTCCGGTGACGGCCTTTTCGAAAACGCCTGTCCGGCCGGTGGAAGCGTCATGATTTTCCTGCAGGCCATCCAGATGCACATTTATAAAAAAGCGCGTACTGGGCTTAAAGATTTTTTCGTGAATCTTCTCTTCCAGTAAAACACCGTTCGTACAGAGATAAACGTGGCGGCGTAAAACGTCTGTCGACTGACGCACCAGCTCAGAGATTTCAGGATATAATAATGGTTCTCCGCCACAAATACTGATCACGGGTGCACCGCAGGAGGTGATGGATTCCAGGCATTCTTCCAGCGTAAGTATTTCGCGCATATGGTCGGCGTATTCACGGATCCGTCCGCAGCCAGCGCAGTGTAAATTACAGGTAAAAAGTGGTTCCAGCATAAGCACCAGTGGAAAATATTTTTCACGCAGGAGCCGCTTTTTCAGAAGATAACGTCCCATGGAAAGGGACAGGGATAATGGAAATTTCATAAGAAAACAGAGGGTGTGTAATAAAATGTGAAATGTGAAAACTAAAAATGTAAAATGTGAGAACAAAAAAAGTAAAAAGTTAAAAAAGTTTACTTTTCGTGTTTTGAAAGTTCTGAGCTTTCCTGAATTTTTGTCATCCAGCGAGAAATGGCCATCAGAGGAAAATACTGATGATAATAATGATAACGCAGGTAAAACACGGCGGGGAATCCGGTGCCCGTGAATTCTTTTTGTGTCCAGGAACCGTCTGAGTTCTGATGCTGAATCAGCCAGCGAATACCCGCCAAAACAGCTGGGTGATGTTCCAGTCCGAAAGCGATTAATGGCAGAAGTGCCCAGGCGGTCTGACTGGCGGTGGGTGTTCCCGTGCCGCGCAGTGAAATATCTTCGTATGTGTGTGGGGTTTCTCCCCAGCCTCCGCATGACTGCTGATGCGCCAGGAGCCAGTGAATTCCTGCCACCACCGCGGGGTCATCCGCAGGAACGCGCACGGCGGCCATTCCCGCCAGAGTTTCTCCGGTGCCATATATGTAATTTACTCCCCAGCGTCCGAACCAGGAACCGTCGGCGCGCTGATTTTTCCGTAAATACATGATGCTCTGATCCAGCCAGCGGTCACCGGAGTGATAATAAATTCCTAAATGCCCCATGGCTTCTAAAATCCGCGCGGTCAGATCCGGTGTACTGGGATCCGTCATGGCGTTATGATCCGCGAAAGGTACATGTGTGAGAAATTCCATGTGGTTATTTCGGTCAAAAGCTCCCCAGCCTCCGTCTGAATTCTGCATGGCGCGTAACCAGCGCATGGCTTTCTGAATGGCGGTATCCACGCGATTTTTCAGATTTTCGTCGGCCTGAAAAGTTTCTTTTTCGTTTTCCGGGCATACGCCACGCAGAGCCATGATGGACATGGCGGTATCATCAGTATCAGGATAAAAATCATTATGATACTCAAAACACCAGCCGCCCGGTTCTGCATTTATGGTTTTACTCCAGTCACCGGGACGTAAAACCTGCTGGTCCAGCACCCACTGCGCGGCACGGGAAATTTCCGGCCTGTCGGCGCGCAGCCCTCCTGCCGCCAGCGCGCGCAGCGTGATGATGGTGTCCCAGACAGGAGAACGGCACGGCTGCATCCTGGCGGTGTTTTCTTCCGGATTTTCCAGAACCAGTTTCATTAATTCATGATAAAAATACTGGACTTTTTCATGGTTTTCCGGATACCCCAGCGCGGTCATGGCGACTAAACCCCACATGATCGGCGGCTGAATCGCGCCCGGTCCATCACTGTTCTGACAGTGTTCCCAGAGCCATTTTTCGGCGTTCTGAAGTGCTGTTTTCCGTGTGGGTTTCCAGGGTAATTTCTGGTACCATTTCAGACAGTAATCCAGCGTGCGGAAAAATGTGTCCCAGCTAAAAAATCCTGGATTTTCTGGTTTCCCCGGCGCGCGCAGAGGAGGCCAGTCTTTCGGTTCCCGGATGAAAAGTTCCCGGATTCCACGCTCGGCCGGCAGGGAACGGCACGGACGCAGCGCAGAAACGATCGAAAGTGGAACGATAATAGTTCGTGTCCAAGAACTTACAGAATAAATATTTACAGGAAACCATTTCGGTAAAAGAATCATTTCGGCGGGAACGGCGGGGCAAAAATCATAAGAAATTTGCCCTAAAAGGGCTAAATAAAAACGTGTGAAACTGTTTACTTTATCCGCTCCTCCCGCTTTTAAAATCGCGGCTCTGGCGCGCTGCATGAAATCACAGCTCGGACTGTGACCGATTAATTTCAGAGCAAAATATGCTTTTACCGTGTTATTAATCGTCATTTCACCGCCGGTATACATGGGCCAGCCACCGTCCGGCCCCTGTGTCTGAATGAGCTGCTTCCCCAATTTTTGCGCCAGAGGTGTATTTTCCTGACCAAGAAATGTCAGCAGAATAATCATTTCACTCTGTAATAAAGAATCTCCTTCCAGCTCGGCGCACCAGTGTCCGTCCTCTTTTTGCTGAGAGAAAAACCAGTTTTGTGAGCGTAAAACAGCTTCCTGTACGGAGGGAAATAACTCAGCTGCTAAATTTTCGTCGCGTGAGGAATGAAATAATGTCATAAAATTTAACACCTTCAATAAAAATAGATGATGAAAATGAATGATGAAAATGAGAATACGGAATTTTTTGAAAATGGGATATTTTATGTCCGGTGCACGATAAAATCTGCTTTTCCAGCATTTTTGCTTCGCTGAAAATGCCTGCTTTAAGAAACGCACAAAACGGAAATTTAAAGTGGAAACAGGATATGCCGGAGGCACTAAATTTTCTCTTCACCGGCCAGATCAGCATTTTTGTTTTCCCGGCGCGAGAAAAGGTTCTGGTCTGAAGTGCTTTCCTTTTCGAGTTACAAAAAATAAAGTAAATCCAGAGTATAATATTCTTATTATGAAAGATTTTTAAATTTCGTCAAGAAGTGAGAATAAACAAAAACCCTGCCAAAATGACAGGGTTCTGTGTAAAATAAAGGAATAATTCCCCGAAGGGAATGAAACAAAAAATTAATCCAGACTTTCGAGATCCGGATTCGGATCCCCGTTCGCGCGAGTCGTCATGAAGAAATAAACGGCCGGGTCCAGATCATTATTCAGAACGCGGACGGCACCCATGGCGTCTGCGTGAACCGTTACACCACGGTGACTGGAGCTGGGACCATAAGAGGATTCTTCATTATACGTCGGGGTATCTCCAGGAGCCTTTTTAGATGTGGGTAAGTCGTTCCAGGGATATGGATCCACCGCATAATTTCGGTTCAGGTTCTGAGTCATGTTATCCATACGCTGAGTCGCGTTCGTGGCATATTTATTGGTTTCGAAACCTGTGGGACGGTAATAAGCATAACCACCAGAAGCATTCGGAGCTTCAAAAGTATAATCCTCAATCATGGTGTACAGACCGCATTCCTGTCCGACGATCCAGCGAGAGAAATTCTGCTCTTCAGATTCCGTCAGAAGCAGAGTATTTGTCGTGCCGTCTGAAACGGAAGCATTTTTGGTTTTAGAACCGATATACATGACACCGTCTGCGGTGGTGGCGTCTTTACCGGTACCATAAGGTTTACCTTTTGTGCCTTCCGCACTAATATTATAGGAATCTTGTGTGGAGGCGGAAACGGCTTTATAATTGGTGATCGCGACCATATCTTCTCGGTCCGCGGTCATATCCACGAAAGCGGAAGTCGCGGTGGAAGGGCAGCGGAAAGACGCTAAAGACTGAGAAAGAGCAGTCTTCGGTTTATTCGCTTTTTTTCCGTCTGATGGATTTTCATCGTCCGATTTCATTTCCTGGTTCAGGTCCAGCTCGTTCCAGATGGCTTCCTGATCAATAAATGGAAGCAGATCGACGAGAAAACTGTACCCGTCACGATCACTGCTGCTGGCACCGGTTCCAGAAGGAACGCGCCCGCAGGCAGGGTAAAATTTATACTTGCCTTCATATAAATTACACGCCAAGGCAAGATCTTTTTGCTTCGTGCCGCACTGCATCTGCTGCGCCATGGCCCGGGCTGCGTTAATTGCCGGCAGCATAAGGCCGATCAGCAGCGCCAGGATGGTAATTACCACCAGCAGCTCGACGAGGGTAAATCCCTCTCTGTTTTTGTTACGTTTCATGATACCAACTCTCCTTAAATATAAAAAAGGAATGAAAAAAAATGAAAATAATGACGGCGTACACCGCCAAGGTATTCTTATATGTTTAATAATTCGTATATTTTGCTTTTAATTTTTTTGTATCTGAGGCATTCTCATTTTTACTTTTCGGGTATTTCTGGAAAAAATGCCAATTTTTGCATGCGCATAAAATGAAATTTCATCAGAATGTTATCATGTATACGAATTTAATCCCGGAAAAGCAGACAAAAAGGATAAAATTAAGGATAAATACTGATGAATATCTGTAATAAAATTCGTTTTGCCAGACATGCCGCCGGGTGTATGTTTATGGCGGGAAATGTGATGAAACTAATTTTATAGCGCAGCGGATAAATTTCTTTCCGAAAAATATCCATAAACGAGAGACATTATATATTATAATCTAAAAATAAGAATCCTGTCAAACTATATTTTTATAAATTTTTACATTTTTTTTAAGAAAATAATAAAATTTATCGGTTAAATCGAGAATTTTTATTATAAAATAATTAACGTGATGAAAATTATATAAAATATTTGTATTTTATACCGATATACTTTTATAAATACGGTGAAAGTTTTTATACCCAGATGCACGGTGAATTTCTGTTTTTCAGGCATTTTTGCTTCACTGAAATGCCAGCTTTCAGAACCACACAAAAGGAAATTTAAAATGGAAACAGTATATATGCCCGATACACTATAAAATTCCGCTTCCCCGGCATTTTGCTTCGCTGAAAATGCCTGCTTTCAGAGCCGCACAAAACTGAAATTTAAAGTGGAACCAGTATAATAAAATTAGTATGAAGTACAAAAATCAGCGTTTCTGAAGATGTGAGTGGTAAATCGAAAAAACGTATACCGAGTATAAAATGAATTGGGTTTCTATTTTTCCGCATCCTAAAACGGCTAGTGAAGAAGGTTTATTAGCGTTTAGTCGGGATATAAATACAGAAATGATATTAGACGCGTACGCACATGGAATTTTTCCGTGGCCGAATGGGGAAAATGAGCCAATTTTTTGGTGGAGTCCGCACGAAAGAGCGATTTTTGAAATGGACGATTTTCATATTCCCAGACGTCTGCGTCAGACTCTGCGCAGTGGAAAGTTTCGTGTTACGGCGGATAAGGCATTTTCTCGTGTGATGGAAGGCTGTGCGTACACATATCGTCGTGGAGAAGATGGCACCTGGATTACGAAGGATATTTTTAGAGAATATAAAAATTTGTACGAAATGGGAGTGGCGCACAGTGTGGAAGTCTGGGAAAAAGAAGTCCTGGTGGGCGGTGTTTATGGTGTGTCGCTGGGCGGCTTTTTTGCCGGTGAGTCCATGTTTTTTTTGAAAAGGGATGCGTCAAAAGTTGCGCTGGCTCACCTTATGGCACACTTAAAAAAAAGAGGATTTACACTTTTTGATGCCCAGATAACGAATCCTCATTTAGAACAGTTTCATATTTTAAATGTCTCACAGGAGGAATACCTGGAAAGACTTTCGGCGGCGATCGCTCTGAAAGTAAGTTTTGGAGAATATAATGGGGACGCAGAATTTTAACCTTTTACGGCGCCGGAAAAGTGAGTATTTTTCACGTGAACATATTTCAGATTAAACGGTGTATCTGGTCTTGTCTGGTTATGGTTTTTATGATAAAATGAAAGAGTATTATACGGGTTCTGCCTTTAACTTTCTGTTTTGTGCGGTTCTGAATGCCGGCATTTTTGGGGAAACTAAAATACCGGAAAAGCGGAAATTTATAGTGCTGCGAGTATAAAAAATGTGAAGTGGTACGAAATTTTATTTGCTGCCGCAGAACGTGGAATTAAGAACAGAAATAATGTTATTTTCCCGATACTGGATGAATTTTTACTTCGTCTGCTCTGTCAGGCAGGAGGAGTGGAAATGAGATGCTTCAGATATAAATGAAGATGAAATCGTCACATTAAAGGATAAGATTACTGGAAAATTTAGCAGATTTCATAAGTAATGAATAATAAAATATTAATCACTGGTTTAGGTTTAGTAAGTCCTCTCGGAGATTCAAAAGAAGAGCTGTGGAATCATCTCAGCACGGGGAAAAGTGGAATCGTGCCTTTAGACGGGGAGGATTATGGGCTAAAATCTTTACGTTTTGGCGCGCCATGTTCATTTTTCACAGGAGAAATCGGGGATTTTGGAGAGTTACATAAGGAAGTAAAGAAAAATATACGCAAAAACGCGAAAGTCATGTGTCGAGAAACGCAGATGGCGGTGGCGGCGGCGCAAAAGGCGCTTCATGACGCGGGATTAGCGTATGACGGCTGTCCTCAGGGGGATACCGGCGTAATGTTTGGGACGGACCATATGGTGGCGGATCCGCGGGCCATGGCGCCGGCTTTTTTAGCGTGTATGGAAAATGGCGTACTTCATACGGAGTTTTTGGGTTCTAAAGGTATTCCCCAGGTGATGCCCTTATGGCTGCTGATTTGGCTGACGAATATGCCGGGATGCCATATTTCGATTTATAATCAGCTTTTAGGTCCGAATAATTCGATTACCATGGGAGAAGCTTCGGCGAACGCTGCTTTAAAATATGCTCAGAGTACGATTCACCGTGGCGCGGCGCGGCGGATGGTGGTGGGCGTTACGGGGACTCGGCTGCAGGCGGTACGGACATGGCAGACGGCGATTTCCGAAAAGTTGGCGGATGAAAACTGTGTGCCGGAGGAAGCCTGCCGACCTTTCGATAAAAATCATACGGGGCAGGTTTTGGGTGAGGGAGCTGGCGTTTTTATTTTAGAATCTCAGGAAAGTGCCCTGGCGCGGGGTGCGAAAATATATGCGGAATTTATCGCGGCGGCGGACAGTATGGCGGGAACACACACGGAGGATTTATCCCGGAGGTGTCTTGTACCGGATTTTCGTCAGAGTATGGAAAATGTTTTGCGTGGTGTGCTGGACCGGTCGGGGTATTCTGTGGACGAAATCGGATTTATACATGCGCATGGCGTGGGGGTGCCGGAAATAGATCGTGCAGAAGCGGATGCGATTCATGCAGTTTTTGGCGCGCGTCGGGAGCCGATTCCCGTCGTGGCAGCGAAAAGTTATTCAGGAAATCTCGGTGCGGGAAGTGGTGCGCTGGAAATCATGGCAGGAATCGCCGCGCTGGAATCTGGACATCTGTTCCCGACGAAAAATTTTGTAGAGTCTGACGGATATAAATTAAATATCGTCATGAATGAAAATGTGCCTGCCGGAAAATGTTTTATTAATTTAAATGTGAACTCGCGTGGCCAGGCTTCTGCCGCGCTTTTAGCTCACGCGGAATAATACGTTTTTTCGTATACCAGATTTTACTTTAAATTTTCATTTTGTATGGCTCTGTAATTATGCATTTTCCGTGAAGCAAAATGCCGGAGAAGCGGAAATTTATAGTGTATCGGGTATATAATGTATCCGAAAATACTTCTTTAGATTTTACGGCATTTAGAGAATGGTGTGTGTAATATGAGGAATACTCTGCGGTGGCTGACGCTCATGTACTGGGGCGCGCTGACGTTTCTTTTGCTGGTGTATAATCCGTTCGCGTATGTGCCTGTGGAAGAGGAGGTCGTGGAGCAGGGTTTTTATATCGGTCTGAATTCGCACATGATGGTCTTTCTCATTCTGGCTGTTCTGGTCTGTGCGTGTCGGTGGCCCCGGATGGGGGTAATCTGGGGGATCTTAATTTTTTATGCTGTGGGCACAGAATTTCTGCAGGGATTTACGGGCAGATGCCCAGACTGGGTGGATGTTTATTATAATTTATTAGGATTATTTTGTGGGGGTGCCGGATGGTGGCTGACGCGTTTATTATCCTCGATACGTAATAAATTTTAGCTCTTTCTGCATTTCATATACTGGTTCCACTTTAAATTTCTGTTTAGTGCGTGGCTCTGAAAGCAGGTATTTTCAGCGAAAATGGAATGCCGGAGAAGTGGAATTTATACGGGTTCCATTTTAAATTTCCGTTTTATGCGGCCCTAAAGGCAGGCATTTTTCGCGAAGCAAAATGCCGGAGAAGCGGAAATTTATAGTGTATCGGGTATATAGTGCTGCGGACATAAAAATATTTTAGGTTTTTCGAAAGTTTTTCACCTGGGAATTTTTTACGTGGAATTATCTTTTTATGAAAATATCTGTCATCGTTACCAGTTATAATTATGCGCAGTATTTGGAGGCCACACTTCAGAGCGTTTTATCGCAGACATATTCAGACTGGGAATTAATTGTGGTCGATGATGGTTCTGCCGATCATTCTGTCGAAATCATTCAGCGTTTTTGCGAAAAAGATCCACGTGTTTTTCTTTATATGCACCCGGACGGGAAAAATCATGGTCTGGCGGCCTCCATTCAGCTTGGCCTGGAAAAAGCATCGGGGGAATGGGTGGCGTTTTTGGAAAGTGATGATCGATTTATGCCGACATCTCTGGAAGAGAAGGTGGCGGTGATAAAGAATCATCCGGACGCGGTGCTGGTGTACACGAACATGAAGGCGGTCGATGCGCATGGGAAGGTCGCGCGGAAACCTTATTCTGAAAGGATTTCACGTTTTTGGTGTCAGTCGCCGACACAAAAAGAGATAAAAAAAGTTTTTAGGCGGCAAAATATGATACCTACATTTTCTGTCGTGGCGGTTAAAAAAGAAGTGCTTCTGGGCTGTCGGTTTCAGTCGCCCATTCCAGCTTTTTTGGACTGGTATTTATGGAGTCAGATCTGTCATCATCCGATTTATTTTATCGATAAACCTTTAACGGAATGGCTGATTCATGAGGGCAGTTATGTAGGTCGTGTCGGGAATGATTTCAGAAGATTTTTATCTTTTCATGTGTCATTATGGGAAAATACAGAAGGTCCACTTCGAGGATTCCGAAAATATTATATCTATTTTTGTTTCTTTATTAAATTTCTTGTTTTGTGCCGAAAAAAAATAATCCGGATACATTTTAATCGCAGAGAAATCATTTTATTCGGAAAACGTTTTTCGTGGTAACCTGGGAATTAGCATGGTAAAAAATCCACGGCCGAATACTGGTTCCATTTTAAATTTTTGTTTTATGTGCCTCTGCTTTTTGGGCCGCACAAAAAGGAAAATTAAAGGTGAAGCAGTATAATTTGGGTGCGTGGTTCTGAAATATTTAATTTATGTGAGTAAAAAGGTGAAATTAACCATCTAAAAAGATCGTTCATGAATGTGAAATCGGTCTGTATGGAAATTTTATCCACGCTAAATTTAACGAATCGTTTTTTATTTTATTTCTGAATGGGGATGCCGAGACAGGCCAAGACGGTGCAGAAAGCGTTCTGTGTGTGTTTTTTGATTCGGAATACTGGTTTCTGAGATTTTTGTTTGGAATTTTGGGTTTCGTATTTCTTATAAGGACGCTTTTTTCTCGCAGTCTGGGCGCATGAAAGTGTAAGGAGTGGGAAATCTTTAGGGCCGTACTGCTGGGAACGAAAAGGAAGGATGTGTCAAAAATAGAAAAAGGAAAGAAAAATATCAAAATATTTTTAGTTTTAACAAAAAAAGTTAGGGGATGTTACTTGGTGGGAGTTTTGGTGAATGGTATAATATAAATGAAAGATAAAATAATATACCATGAGTCGGAAGAATGCTTGGCGCACGGATTATTATACCCGATGAATTATAAATTTCTGCTTCACCCGTCTGCCGGCGGACCGACCAGCATTTTTGTTTCGCTAAAATGCCTATTTTTGCTGTAAAAAAAGGAAATTTAAGGAGAAAACAGTATATTTTACATCTGGAGTTCCATGAATTTTTATTTTTTCCTTTCCGCCGACTGACTGGCCAGCATTTTTGTTTCGCTAAAATGTTTATTTTCGGCCACACAAAACGGAAGTTTAAGGTGGAAACGGTATACGGAAAATTAATATTAATGGAAGTAAGAATGAGTTTTTTTAAGTGCAAGAAATATTTTGATTTAAGGACGCGGTAACGTGTTATGTTTCAAAAAAACGCGAAAATGTTTTGATTAAAGAGAAAAAATTGCGTTTTAGAAAAATAGAAGAATGTGTTTTGTTTTAAGCACATGATTTATGTTTAAATGTTAGTTTTTTTGTGTTATCCTGGTTTTCATTTAAATTTCCGTTTTGCGCGGCTCTGAACGCAAGTATTTTCAGCTCAGCCTGCTGGCAGGGAAGCAAAAATGGCGGCCGGCCTGTCGGCGGAAAGAAAAAACGGAAATTCATAGTGCATCGGGTATAAAGACAAAAAAAGATGAAATTAGTTTAACTCAGATAGAAAGGAGTTCATATGAACGTTTTGGTAACTCAGCCTGCACCTCTTTTTAAGGCGCATGCGGTGCTGCCTGGTGGAGAAATTGCGGAAGTATCTTTAGAGGAATTTCGTGGGCAGTATGTCCTTTTATTTTTTTACCCGATGGATTTTACTTTTGTGTGCCCGACAGAAATTATTGCATTTTCTGAAGCTGCGGAAGCGTTCGCTGCGGAAGGGGTTCAGATTTTGAGCTGCTCGACAGACACAGAGTATTCTCATTTTGCATGGCGTAATCTTCCGCGAGAAGAAGGTGGTTTGGGCGAGATTCGATTTCCCATGGTGGCAGACGTAACGAAAGAAATCGCGGCATCTTATGGCGTTTTACTGCCAGCGGGTGTTTCGTTACGGGGTTTATTCCTTATCGACAAGGAAGGAATTATTCGGCATCAGGTCGTGAACGATTTACCTCTGGGGCGCAGTGTTCAGGAGGCGATGAGAATGGTGCAGGCTTTAAAGTTTTTTGAAGCGCATGGCGAAGTTTGTCCCGCGAATTGGCAGAAGGGCGGAGAGGGAATTAAGCCCACGCTGAGTGAGTGCCATGATTTTTTTGAGAAAAGATATTCGGAAAAATAAATTTTGATTTTCTTGTGTGAGAAAATATTATGTGAAGGGGAGTTCGTGAATCGCGGACCCTCTTTTTTTGTTTTTATGTTTTAGGACAGATATACTATAAAATTTCCGCTTTCTCGGCATTTTTATTTCGCTGAAAATGCCTGCATTCAGAGGCACACGAAACGGAAATTTAAAGTGGAACCAGGGTAAACGGGAGGCAGTATATTTTAAAGAGGGGCTTTTATTTTTGAATGCGGTGTATTAAAATGATGGAATCCGGTAAGAAGGCGGATACCCGATGCATTATGAATTTTCGTTTCTCTGGCATTTTTTACTTCGCTGAAAATGATGTTTTTAGGGGCGCATGAAACGGAAATTTAAAATGGAACCAGATACATGAAGGAGGACAGGCACGTGATAAATCAAAAATGGGAAGATCATGAATTGGCGAAATATTTAGCGGTGTGTAAGGACGCGGCGCATGCGGCGGGAAACGTTCTGAAGGATTTTATTGGCCGAATTCATGTGAGGGAAAAAGGCAGGGCGGATCTGGTGACGGAAGCGGACGTGGCGGCCCAGGAGAAGGTGAAGGAAGTGGTTTCTCGGGCGTTTCCGGATCATGTGTTTTTGGGTGAGGAAGACACTCCATGTTCGGATTCCGAAAGGGCGCGGGAAGGTGTGTTCCGCTGGATCGTGGATCCGCTGGACGGCACGACGAATTACGTGCATGGCGTGCCGTTTTTTGGCGTTTCGCTGGCTCTGGAATGTGGAGGAGAGCTTTTGGTGTCCGCGATTTATGCACCGCTGCTGGGCGAATTTTTTTCGGCGGCGAAAGGGCACGGCGCGTTTTTGAATGAGAATCCACTGTCCGTCAGTCGGACGCGAGAGGTGCAGCAGAGCGTTATCGCCGTGGGGTTTCCGCCCGTGATTCGTTATGACGCGCCGGGTTTACTGGCTTTTTTGAACTGTCTGTGTGAATGTCAGGCTGTTCGGCGTACGGGTTCCACGGCTCTGAATATGGCGTACGTCGCGGCAGGGCGTTTTGATGCCTGCTGGAATTTTTCCACGAAACCGTGGGACATGGCGGCCGGTGCTTTATTAGTTCAGGAGGCGGGAGGAACTTTAACCACTATTACCGGCGACGATTTTTTTATTGACCAAAATACTTTTCTCGTCGCCGCCACACCAGAACTGCACAAGGATTTTCGGGAGCTCATTCACTCTCAGCAGTTCATTCACTGGATGGAAGAAAATGGATCACGGCTGCGTTAAAATTTTTATGCCAGATACACTATAAATTTCCGCTTCTTCGGCATTTTGTTTCGCTGAAAATGCCTGTGCGTTAAGAACCTCATAAAATGGAAATTTAAGATGGAAACAGGATAAGAAATAAAAACTTTTAAGAAAATGCGGCGTCTGCCAGAACGATTTACGGAGATTCTCTCTTACGGAGAAGCGGGGCATGGTGTGAAAGTGGTGGCGTTTTGGAGCGAAAGTGCGTTCTGCCTTCTATTTTTCTGGCGAGAGGTGAGGAAGACGGGAATCTTCGCGCCGTGAAAGAATCTGCTTTTGGCGTTTTATACCCGTTCACGATAAAATTTCGTTTTCACAGCATTTATGTTTCGCTGAAAATGCCTGTGCGTTAAGAACCTCATAAAATGGAAATTTAAGGTGGAACCAGGATAAGAAATAAAAACTTTTGAGAAAATGCGGCGTCTGCCAGAACGATTTACGGAGATTCTCTCTTACGGAGAAGCGGGGCATGGTGTGAAAGTGGTGGCGTTTTGGAGCGAAAGTGCGTTCTGCCTTCTATTTTTCTGGCGAGAGGTGAGGAAGACGGGAATCTTCGCGCCGTGAAAGAATCTGCTTTTGGCGTTTTATACCCGTTCACGATAAAATTTCGTTTTCACAGCATTTATGTTTCGCTGAAAATGCCTGTGCGTTAAGAACCTCATAAAATGGAAATTTAAGGTGGAACCAGGATAAGAAATAAAAACTTTTGAGAAAATGCGGCGTCTGCCAGAACGATTTACGGAGATTCTCTCTTACGGAGAAGCGGGGCATGGTGTGAAAGTGGTGGCGTTTTGGAGCGAAAGTGCGTTCTGCCTTCTATTTTTCTGGCGAGAGGTGAGGAAGACGGGAATCTTCGCGCCGTGAAAGAATCTGCTTTTGGCGTTTTATACCCGTTCACGATAAAATTTCGTTTTCACAGCATTTATGTTTCGCTGAAAATGCCTGTGCGTTAAGAACCTCATAAAATGGAAATTTAAGGTGAAACCAGGATGTGCCCGAGAGATGATGAATTTCCATTTTCCCTGTCTTCTGAAGGTGGTCCGCATTTTTGCTTTACGGAAAATACTTTAACTTTTAGAGGCGCACAAAACGAAAATAGAAAAGAGAAGCCATGTATTTCTTGCGGAGGAGTTTTTTTAGAGTTTTTTTAGAGTTTTCGCCCGCTCCGTCCGGCCAGTCGGCGGTCACCGCTGGTCGGACAGAGGTTTATGAGATTTTCATGGTGTGTGGCGTCAGGAAATTTCGTGGACGAGGAGCGCATTATGCTGATCGGTGATTTTAGTGCCGGCGAGAAGGATAAGTCGGTCACCGGGGCGCAGGAGGTCACGTTTCTTCATGGCGGCGACGAGAAAATCTAAAATTGTGTCTGGCTCGGAGATCTCTTCGGGTACCTGCACGGGAATGACGCCCCAGTAAAGGCACATTCTGCGCAGAGTGGCATTTTTGTGGGTCAGTCCGAGGATCGGCACGGAAGGACGGTTCTGAGATAAACTCTTGGCGGTCGCGCCGGAATGAGAAACGACGATAATGCATTTCGCGCCGACATCTTTCGCCAGCGTACAGGCACTTCGGCAGGCGGCGGCGGTGATGGGATCCGTCGCGAAAACCAGAGATTCAAAAGGCGGCAGATTTTCCTGATTTCGGGGCGCATTTTCCGTTCCCAGCGCGATTCGGTGCATCATGTTTACCGTGGTGACGGGAAAGTCGCCCACGGCGGTTTCCCCGGAAAGCATACACGCGTCGGCACCGTCTAAAATGGCGTTCGCCACGTCCGTCACTTCTGCCCGGGTGGGGAAATTATTATGCGTCATGCTCTCCAGCATCTGGGTGGCGACGATAACAGGCTTTCGGTAACGGTGGCAGACACGGATAATTTCTTTTTGTAGCATGGGTACCAGCGCGATGTCCGTTTCCACTCCCAGGTCTCCGCGCGCGACCATGATGGCGTCCGCGGCGGCGACGATCGATTCTAGATTTTCCACCGCTTCCGGCTTCTCGATCTTCGCGACAATTTGGCAGCAGCCACTATTTTCACGAATTAAATTCCGCAGATCCTCGATTTCTCCCGCGTGGCGCACGAAACTTAAACCGAGAAAGTCGATTTCGTTTTTTGCCGCCCAGGCCGCGTTTTCACGATCCACATCCAGCATGGCAGGAATGGAGAGTTTTACGCCAGGCAGATTGACACCCTGCCGGCTGCGGATGGTGCCGCCTTCCACGACTTTACACCGCGCCCAGTCGGCGCAGTCAGGAGACTTTTCACAGACGGAAAGCTCCACCGTGCCGTCCGCCAGCATGACGCGGTCCCCGACATTCAGCTCGGAAATGAGCGGCGCGTAAGTGCAGGTCAGATCGTTTTCGGTGTGGGAGACCGTCCCTGGCACGAAGCGGATAAAATCACCGGCATGAAGCGTCAGAGAATCATTCAGAAGGGTTCCCAGACGGATTTTCGGGCCGCCAAGATCCATCAGTACCCCGACAGGAATTCCGACTTCCGCAGACGCCTGACGGATGAGCGCCAGCGTTTCCGAAAATTGCTCGCGGTTCCCGTGGGCTGCGTTTATGCGAAAAACGTCCACTCCGGCCGTTAAAAGCTGGCAGAGCGTGCTGATGTTCCGGGACGCAGGGCCTAAAGTCGCTACGATTTTCGTGTGACTGGGACGATGAAAATGAGGGGTTTTCATTTTTTATGTTCCTTTCTGGGGAGAAAAAAGGTATACACAGATTATGCTTTATACTGTTTCCACTTTAAATTTCCGTTATGGGTGGCTCTGAAAGCGGACATTTAAGTGAAGTAAAAAAGCTGGGGAAGCGGAAATTTATGGTGCATCGGGTATAAAACAGGCATTTTTAACCCGGCCGGCCGCGGACGGAGAGGTAAAAATTCCTGCCGGCCATCGGCGGACAGGGAAAACTGAAAATGATGGTGCATCGTGTATAAATGAACCGCGGTCACGAAAACCATGTTTCGCGCCGCGGAAAACGCGTGCCGGTGCGGCGGGGTAAAATGATAAATTGCGAAATTTTTACTGGATGCGTCCCGTTTCTTTCAGATAAGAAATCACTTCGTCGGCCAGAGTCGCGGCGTCTTTCGTTCCGGCGTCCAGGACCAGCTCGGGTTTCAGCGGTGCTTCGTATGGATCATCGATTCCCGTGAAACCTTTCAGTTCGCCGGCGCGCGCTTTTTTGTAAAGACCTTTCGGATCCCGCTTTTCACAGACTTCCAGTGGAGCGTCGACGAAAATTTCGATAAAATCATTTTCGGCACATTTCGCACGGACGCGGTCACGGTCCAGACGGTAAGGACTGATGAAGGCGGTCAGGGCGATAATTCCCGCGTTCACGAAAAGCTCGGCCACGGCTCCGATACGGCGAATATTTTCTTCGCGGTCCTGAGCGGAAAATCCCAGACCAAAACGTTTCGCGAATTCTTCTCCGTGAATTTCTTTCAGCATTCCGGGGCCCGCGTTTAAACCGTGGCGGACATTATCGCCGTCCAGAACGAAACTGTGAACACCCAGCGCGTGAAGTTTATGGTCGACGAGATTCGCCACCGTGCTTTTTCCGCTGGCGCTGAGGCCCGTAAACCATAAAATACAGCCTTTATTTCCATTAAGAGACTCTCTCTGCTGCCGAGAGACGGCGTGTTCGTGCCAGTGAACTTCAACTTTTGATTCAGAACTCATTTTCATACCTCATTATGTTTTATTAAAAAAGGAAGTACGGTCTTTTTAAAGAAGGCCGCGAGAATAAAAGAAATAAAATAACAGTATATCATATTTTAAAAATTCGTATATCCCAGACAGAAGCGTTTTAAAAGACTTTTTTGAATGTGTGTACAGATAAAAGAATGATATTTTTGTTTCGGTTAAATTTTCTGATAAAATTTTACGCCCGAAAGGCTAAATTTCCGTTTTTCTGCCCACCGGCGGGCCGGCCAGCATTTTTTGCTTCGCGGAGAAGGTCTGTTTCAGAGCGCACAAAACGGAAATTTAAAGGATGCTTCGTATAAAATGATAAAATTCGTAAAAATCATTTTTGATGTTATTTATCAGAAAATTAGTAGAAAATTAAGGTTTTTTTTGAGTAAAAAGGGTATTATATTCGTACCTCCCCCTGCACAAAAGATGAAAATATGGTAATATATAGCGTTTTACCGTCCATATGGATTTATCAGTTTCTGTACCTGGCAGAAGAAAAATTAAAGGAAAATGTCATGAAAGATAAAATTCACCCTAAATATGTAGAAACGAAAGTAACTTGTGGATGTGGAAACGCGTTCGTTACCCGCAGTACCCGCAGTGAACTGAAAGTCGATATTTGTAACGCATGTCATCCGTTTTACACGGGAAAACTGAAGTATATTGACACCGCGGGCCGAATCGATAAATTTAATAAACGTTTCCAGAAAACAGGTTATACCAGTCTGAATCGCGGTAAAAAAAATAAATCGGCAGAAGAAAATACTGCTGGAAATAGTGAAGAATAGTTCTTTTTATACCTGATGCACTATAAAATTCCGCTTTCCCTGCATGCCGACGCAGACAGGCCGGTATTTTTGCCTCGCTGTCAGCAGCATATGGGGCTAAAAATGCATGTTTTTCAGAGCTGTGAAAAACGAAAATTTAAATTAAAACCAGCTTTCAAATATTCAGGTCATATTCGGAAATTTCGCCAGGCACGATGAATTTTAAGTGTCTGGTACACGGTTTCCATTCTAGAAAATGTACCGGCACGGATTTTGATAAATTTCGTGTCGGTAATTATTTTTCCATTCAGGAAAATTTTACCTGAATTATCTGGTGTCACAAAATCTGAGACCGCCGAACATAAAAATAGATACGGACGTGATTAAATTTTATTTCGTACAAAACAGAGGGTGATGTTAAATAGTATGAAAAGCCGAAGAAATAAAGGAAGCGGAATTTAGTGTAAAATTCATCATTATGTTAAAATCTGTACTCCGTGAAATAAAAGTGATCACGTATATTAAGATATTAATATTAATAGTCAGATGGAAAGATATACCGGTTCCACATTAAATTTTCGTTTAGTGCGGTTCTGAAATCAGGCATTTTCAGCGAAACAAAATGCCTGAGAAGCGAAATTTTATAGTATATCGGGTATAAAAGGGGATCTGATTCTGAGGAAACTTGAGGTTTAACCATGCATAAAATGTTAGAAGAAAAGCTGGCACGGTTCGAGGAATTAGAGCGCCTCATGGTGGATCCGGAAGTTTTGCAAAATTCGGCACGTCTGGTGGAAGTGGCGCGTGAGCATGGCTCGATCGCGAAATTGGCGAACTGTTACCGCCGTTTTAAGAAGATGAACGCCCAGATTCTTGAAGCGAAACAGATGCTCTCGGGAAATGATGGGGAATTAAAAGAGCTGGCAGAGATGGAGCTTCCAGAGCTGAAGGCAGAAAGAGAAAAACTCTGGGAGGAACTTCTGGATCTGACGATCGGCGGGGAGGATGCGAATCGTACCAGGGTGATTCTTGAAATCCGTGCAGGCACTGGTGGTGATGAAGCCGCATTATTTGCGCGCGACTTATATGATATGTATAAGCATTACGCGGAGAAAAAGCGCTGGAAAGTGGAGGTGATGGATCTGAACGCCACGGAACTTGGGGGTTTTAAGGAAATCGTACTGGGAATAGAGGGAGAGGGTGTTTATCGGGAATTACAGTACGAAAGTGGTGGGCACCGGGTGCAGCGGGTGCCAGACACAGAAACGAAAGGCCGTATTCATACTTCTGCCGCGACGGTCGCGGTGATGCCGGAGCCGGAAGAAGTGGAAATCGATTTAAAACCGGAAGATTATCGTCTCGATAAATTTTGCGCCAGTGGACCCGGCGGTCAGCATGTAAATAAAACGGAATCGGCGGTTCGGCTGACGCATCTGGAAACGGGAATTGTCGTACAGTGCCAGGATGAAAAAAGCCAGCACAAAAATCTGGCGAAAGCGATTCGTGTTCTAAAATCTCGGATTTATGAGCATTTTCGGGAACAGGAGGCGGCCAAGCGTTCTGAAGAGCGGAAAACGAAAGTAGGGTCTGGTGACCGCAGTCAGAAAATCAGAACGTATAATTTCCCTGAAAATCGGATTACCGATCACCGGATAAATCTTACACTTTATAAATTAAATTCCATTCTGGCTGGAAATATGGAACCGATGATAGAAGGTTTACTGGAATATGAACGCCAGGAACAGCAGATGGCTTTCGGAAAAGTAGACGACTGACATTTATTCTGTTATTCTGTTATGCACATATTCCGTGCATGCACTAAATTTTTGTGTGCACGGAATGCACTTATTTTGATTTTTCTGATATTCTTATGAAATTCCGTTTTCCCTGTCCGCCGGCCGGGCGATATTTTTGTTTCGCGGAATACAGGTTTTATGAACAGGTTAAAATGGAAATTTGTACTCATAATGTTTTGAAATTCCGCTTTTGTGCAGGCTCCATTTAAAATTTCCATTTTGTGCGGTTCAAAAAGCACAGGTATTTTGGGTAAAGTAAAAATGCTGGAGAAGCGGAATATTATCGTGCATCAGATATAAAACTGCTGTCGGAGTTACGCACCACAGTTCCCAAGTTCTCGAGAAAACGGAAATTTAAACGAGAATCTTTATAAAGTAAAACCGGTAAATGAGCCAGACTCTTCTGGAAAAGCGTTTATTTCCAGTAACGGGCCGGATTCTTCCGGAAAAATGTTATTTTCTAATAATGGCGCAGATTCTTCTGGAAAATCAGATGTTTCCAGAGCGTCATGCTCTTTTAAGGGGCGGATTTTCCCAAAATGAACTGGTTCCTTTATTCCAAAATGAGCATGTATGGGCATGCTGGTAAGTTCTGTAAAACGTAATAAATAAGAAGTTTTTTGGGGTTCCACAGGCAAATTTCCCTCGGCAAAAGTCTTGTCGGAGAACGTTTTTTCACCGTCTTTTGTTTTACCGAGAGCTTCAGATGAAATCACGGACGTAAGTACAGGAACCGGAATGGCGTTTAGTGAAAAGGTGTCTGTAATTTCTGGACTGGAATCCACGCTGGGCAGGTGCTTCGTGTCATCCTGGAATGAAAATTCTGGTACGAAATGGTGTGTCGGCGCGCTTTGGAGTGGCGAGACATTTAAAATATCCTCAGAATCCTCTGCTGGAGTCTCTTTTAGGAGGGGTTTATTCGAAACCCGGTGTCCAACAAGAGTAACTTGGGTGCCTGTGGCAGAAGAATTGAAGGCGGGCTGAGGTTCTGGTGACGAAATCTGCATTTTCTCGGACTGAATGCGCAGTGAAAGTTTTTGAAAATCGATTGGATTTTGCCCGACATTTTGTTTCGGAGTGGCTAAAAATAAAGCTGAATCGGCTCGGGCAGAATTTTCAGGAATGGAATCGGAAGTGGGCGCATAAAAACTTTTGAAAAATGAAAATTTTGATGAAGTTAAATTAAATGGAAAAGGTGCACTGCTGCGGATGTCTTCTTTTTGAGACGCGAGAAAATGTTTTTCGGTGTATTTTGAGGAATTTATGGATTTTTTCGAAAAATAATTTCCTGAAGATAAAAAATTTGTTTCAGAAAAATCGGTGGGAGTTTCTGTATTATTTTGTGACGAATCACTCAAAAATGGCTTTTCTTCTGTTAAAATTTGAAATTCCGTATTCTTTTTTGTAGAAATGGGAAAAACAGGTGGTTTTTGCAGTGTATTTTTGGATAAAATTTTAGGATGGTTGGTGGCAGACATGTCGATTTTTTGGTTTATAGTGTTTGTACGGGAGAGAAAACGTTTTTCGAACCTTGGCCTCATATCTACCGATTTAAAGTGAAGAAAATAAAAGTATATACAGAAAAAAACAAAAATATAAAGAGTATATAAAAATACTTTGCGTAATTTGTCAGGCATGGTGTTATACTCCTTTATTTATACACCTGGCTCGCGGAATGGCGGTTATGTTATTTTTGCTGTGAAATTTTGCAGCAAAATAGAGCAAGAGTCCGTATTTCGCAGAATCAGTATGACTCCAGCGGTCCTGTCCTGGAGGTAAAGTGCCTTGGGGAGACACAAAAACTTCTGAAAAGGTGCATTAAGAAAAATGCAAAACTTTCTATAACGATTTTATGTCAGATAAAAGAGAATTCAAGTTTTTTTTATGAGTTTCATCATAAAAAGTATGATTTTTTTGAGATGTTTATCTTTTATGTCGTTTTAGTAAAGGGTGCAGAAGGGGAAAATAGGGCTGGTTGCGCCGATTTTTTTGATAATAGCGACAGATGTGGTCGGATATTTTATAAAAAAAAGGTAAATTGCTTAAAAAAGGCTTTTTGTAAAAATGAAGTGTGGTATAATGCATTAAGTAATTTATGACCTTTCTGGCGAGAACGGGAAGTTTGGCAAAATAATAAAAAAAGAAAAAATGGAGCTAATGTTTAATCTGGAAAAAGTCGAATATTAATTTTGTCGTAATTTCATTTTAGACGAAAGTCCGTTGTTTTGTTTTTTGTTGAAAAAAGTAATGGATTACGAGCAAGAATTTACGAGAAATTCGTAGGTAGTGCTTTTTGCGAGTATGTCTTATATGAAAGACTTATTCCTTTTAAGTGTAAGGATAAAATGGAATGAGTTAAATTAATGCTGTAGGGCGATTCGGTAAAAAGTGAAAAATAAGTAGAATTTTCCGGTGGAGGCTCTTGACAAAAGCCGTAAAACGGAGAAAATTTAGAAAGAATCCATTATTTTGGATGTGTGTAACGCAATCAAAGAAGAGTTCATCTGAAAAAGGATGAGGCGTTTTTGATTTTGAATTAAACCCCTGGCAACTTATCGGTAGGTTGCTAAAGAAATTTTTAGTCCGCTTGGACAGTTATGGTATCTCTTGGTTAAACGGAGGATATTTTATGAAACGTTTGATTTGTCTGGTGGCAGTCGCTGTCATTATGTTAAGTGCTTCAGCGAACGCTGCATTTCTGCGCGCGAAGTCTTGTGCCCCGGCTTGTGAGCCCGCTGCTTGTGAAGCACCGGCTCCGGCCTGTGAAGCTCCAGCTTGTGAGCCCGCTTGTGACGCCGTTTGTGCGCCGAAGTGTGGTGTGCGCAAGTTCTGTGGTTTCAAAAAGCACTGCTGCAAAAAAGTGTGTAAACCAGTGTGCTGTGCTCCCGCATGTGAAGCACCCGCCTGTGAACCCGCTCCGGCTCCGGCCTGTGAGCCTGTTTGCGCTCCGAAATGCAAAAAAGTTCGTTGCTGCAAATTCACTTTTAAGCGCGTCTGTAAACCAGTGTGCTGTGCTCCCGCATGTGAAGCACCCGCTTGTGAACCCGCTCCGGCTCCGGCCTGTGAGCCTGTTTGCGCTCCAAAATGCAAAAAAGTTCGCGTGAAGAAGCTCTGCTGCAAAAAAGTGTGTAAGCCGGTGTGCTGTGCTCCCGCATGTGAAGCACCCGCCTGTGAACCCGCTCCGGCTCCGGCCTGTGAAGCTCCTGCATGTGAGCCCGTCTGCAAAAAAGTTTGTAAAGTGAAGAAGCCCCGCTGCAAAAAAGTTCGTTGCGTCCGCGCTTGTGCGCCATGCGCTCCGGCCTGTGAAGCTCCGGCTCCCGCATGTGAAGCCCCGGCTCCCGCAGCTTGCTAATTTTGAATATATGATTATTGGGATTTATTTCTCATAAAAGGCCAGAGCGATCTGGCTTTTTTTATTAATATTTTTATTGCCAGCGTGATCTGGCTTTTTTTGTTGGTATGTTTAGTAATTTTAAATGGGGTTTATGGTTTTGGCTCCTCCGAATTTTCATGTGGAAGAAAATCGTCGGTTTTCTTGTCATACAGCAAAATTTAGTGGAGAGTGTGTCGTCGCGCGGAAAAGAGTGAAGGGTGGAGGAATTTCTGGTTTTTATTGGACGGCGGGCGGCATTTCCGCAGTGATGAAAAGTGAGGGGGATTTTCCGGGAATCTGAAAAGAAAGACGTCTCGGGAAAGTTTTCGTGGTGCTTCCGGAACCCCGGGTTTTATGCGTAAATTTCATGTCGGAGCGAAAAACCCAGCGTTTTTTGGGAAAAAATTTGAGATTTCGAAAATCCTGTGGGTTTTACGGTGGAATTTATGACGTGTCAGGAATTTCTAAAATTTCGTGGCGCCGCCAGAACCCCGGGTTTTATGTGGAAATTTTGTGGCGCTTCCGAAACGTCCGGATTTTATGTGTAAATTTTGTGTCGGAGCGAAAAACCCAGCGTTTTTTGGGAAAAAATTTGAGATTTCGAAAAGTCCGTGGGTTTTACGGTAAAATTTATGACGTGCCAGGAATTTCAAAAATTTCGTGGCGCTTCCGGAACCCTGGGTTTCATGTGGAGATTTCATGGCGGAGCCAGAATCCTGGGTTTTATGCGGAAATTTTGTAGCGCTTCCGAAACGTCCGGATTTTATGTGTAAATTTTGTGTCGGAGCGAAAAACCCAGCGTTTTTTGGGAAAAAATTTGAGATTTCGAAAAGTCCGTGGGTTTTACGGTAAAATTTATGACGTGCCAGGAATTTCAAAAATTTCGTGGCGCTTCCGGAACCCTGGGTTTCATGTGGAGATTTCATGGCGGAGCCAGAATCCTGGGTTTTATGCGGAAATTTTGTGTCGGAGTGAAACCCCAGCGTTTTTTGGGAAAAAATTTGAGATTTCGAAAAGTCCGTGGGTTTTACGGTGGAATTTATGACGTGTCATGAATTTCAAAAATTTCGTGGTGCCTCCGGAACCCCGGGTTTTATGCGGAAATTTCATATCGGAGCGAAAACCCCAGCGTTTTTTGGGAAAAATTTTGAGATTTCGAAAAGCCTGTGGGTTTTACGGTGGAATTTATGACGTGTCAGGAATTTCTAAAATTTCGTAGCGCTTCCGGAACCCCGAGTTTTATGCGGAGATTTCATGTCGCCTCCGGAACCCCGGGTTTTATGCGGAAATTTCATATCGGAGCGAAAAACCCAGCGTTTTTTGGGAAAAATTTTGAGATTTCGAAAAATCCGTGGGTTTTACGGTAAAATTTATGATGTGTCAGGAATTTCAAAAATTTCGTGGTGCTTCCGGAACCCTGGATTTTATGTGGAAATTTTGTGGTGCTTCCGGAACCCCGGGTTTTATGCGTAAATTTCATGTCGCCGCCAGAATCCTGGATTTTATGTGGAAATTTTGTGGCGCTTCCGAAACGTCCGGATTTTATGCGTAAATTTCATGTCGGAGCGAAAAAACCAGCGTTTTTTTGGAAAAAATTTGAGATTTCGAAAATCCTGTGGGTTTTACGGTGGAATTTATGACGTGTCAGGAATTTCTAAAATTTTGTGGCGCCTCCGGAACCCCGGGTTTCATGCGTAAATTTCGTGTCGGAGCGAAAAATCTGTCTGGTTTTACGTGGAAAATTCGTTGCGCACGGCGAGAAATTACGTAAGTGCAGTAAATTTTAACGCTGCACCAAAAACGAATTTTGATGTTCGTGAAAGAAAGGTAAAAGAAGGAGGGTACTCAGAGGGAGTGCATTTTCCATGGATAAAGATTTCATATTTAAGGAGGACGCTCGGAAATGTACAGACTGCATGAAAAATTCGTGTTTCGGATGTTTTGTGCCCGAAGAGCTTAAAATTTTGCGTCTCTGACTTCCGAGAAACTTTACCGACATTCCGTTTTCGCAGAAAATGACGGTTCACGTGACTGCGCGGGACGAAATTATAAGAAAAATCGGTATATTTTCCGATGCACGATGAATTTCCACTTTTTCTGTCCGCCGACAGGCAGGCATTTTTGGTTTCGCTGAAAAAATACCTGCGTTCTGAACCGCACAAAACGGAAATTTAAGGAGAAAACGTATGGAAAACCGGGAGTTTAGGTGAAGTCTGAGTGACGCAAAAGGCGGGCGGAGGGTTCCCGCCTTTAGGTTTTCCAGAGTCGTCGGTGAAGGGAAGATTTTTACGGTCTCCGAATTCCGCAGGCATCCTGAGCGCGGGCAAGAACTTCCGCGGCTTTTTTTCTGGCCCGGGCAGCTCCTGCGGCGAGGATTTCTTTTACCGCGGCGGGATTCGCAGCATATTCCGCTCTGCGCTGACGTGCGGGAGCAAAATACGTTTCACTGACGTCTGCCAGTGCTTTTTTGATTTCTCCATATCCGAAACCGCCCCGACGATACAGCGCTTCCATTTCCGTACGCTGAGATTCCGTGGCGAAAAGGCGGTATAACAGATACAAGCAGTCTGTTTCAGGATCTTTCGGTTCCTCCATGGGCCGGGAATCCGTCACGATACGCATGATCTTTTTGCGCTGCGGTTTCACTTCCTCAAAAATAGTCAGCGTGTTATCATAACTTTTCGACATTTTTTCTCCGTCCGTGCCGGGAACTTTCGCGGAAGAGTCCAAAACCCGTGCTTTCGGCAAAACAAAAGTCTCTCCATACGTATGGTTAAACCGAATCGCGAGATCCCGTGCGATTTCCACATGCTGCGTCTGATCTTCTCCCACGGGCACGATTTCCGAATCATAAATGAGAATATCCGCTGCCATGAGAACTGGATAAGTGAAAAGTCCCACATCCGCGGACAGGCCACGGGCTTTCTTTTCTTTATACGCGTGCGCTCTTTCTAAAAGCCCCATGGGGGTTAATGTTAAAAGTAACCACGTTAATTCCGTCACTTCCGGCACGTCAGACTGCACGAAAAGCGTGGCTCGGTCCGGATCCAGACCCAGGCCCAGTAAGTCCAGAACCGCATCCATGGTCTGCTGCTGAAGGCGCGGTGCTTCGCGGACTGTCGTCAGAGCATGAAGATTCGCGATAAAATAAAATGCGTCCTCCGCTTTTCCCTGTAATTCGATATACTGCCGGATGGCGCCAAAATAATTCCCCCAGTGAAAACGCCCCGTGGGCTGAATGCCAGATAAAATTCTCATATTTTTTCCACGTATAATCTGTTTATTTTCTGTATTTTAAGTAATCTAAGTACGATAAAGTTATTTTTCTGCCGCCGGACAGGGAAAGTGGAAATTTATAGTGCCGCGGATATAAAATAAATCGGAGCCCTGTTTCCTCACGAAAGGTGGAAATTTACGGCATCCGCAGTGTTCCGACAAGTTCCGTGAAAGCACTTACTCCCGCCTCTGTCAGTGCGTGGGGCAGGGCGTTTAAAATTTCCATCGCTGCCGTGGGCCGGTAAAAATTGGCCGTTCCGACCTGAATGGCGGAAGCTCCTGCGACGAAAAATTCCATACAGTCCTCCACCGTTTCGATTCCTCCCACTCCGATGATCGGAATTTTCACGGCACGCGAGACCTGATAAACCATTCTCAGAGCGATCGGCTTTACGGCCGGACCACTCAGACCGCCCATGCCATTTCCCAGACGCGGAGTGCGTGTCCGCCAGTTTACCGCCAGGCCGAGCACGGTATTTATCAGAGAGACCGCATCCGTACCTCCAGCTTCTGCTGCCCGGGCAATTTCTGTAATATCACCGACATTCGGCGTTAATTTCGTGATAATCGGAACTTCTTTCGCCGCACGGCGTACGCCAGACACTAAATTTTCACATGCCAAGGCATTTTTCCCAAAATCCGTACCATGCGCGACATTCGGACAGGAAATATTCAGTTCCAGCGCAGCCACTCCGGGCACCTCCGCCAGCACCTCCGCCATTTCTGCATACTCTTCCGCCGTCCGGCCTGCGATACTTACGATAATCGGCGCGCCGATCGAACATAAATACGGCATTTTCTCCGCAATAAATTCCTCCAGTCCGTCATTATCCAGGCCGATCGCGTTTAGAAGTCCGGCAGAGGTTTCACACGTCCGAGGAGGGAGGTTCCCATCTCGCGGTAATCGGGTAATCGTTTTGGGAATAATGCCGCCCAGTGTTCCTAAACAAAATTTACCCGAGGAATTAAAAAGCTCCGAGACGTCTTTCGCATACCCAAAAGTTCCCGACGCAACTAAAACCGGATTCTCCAGATGTAAACGCCCTAAAGATACTGCCAGTGAACACATTTTGATTTTCCGTAAAAAAGGTTCCCTAAGATATACCATAATATATCTGATGTATTATAAATTCATGACCATAATTTCTCGTATGCCAATTTTCCATACGCCCCAGGGTCATCGGCCGTCACACGCGAAAACTGAACAAATTCCGTTTTGCGCGGTCTGGAAAGAGTGAGGAGGTATGAGTGGGGAGGTAT